>NZ_ASSI01000009.1:0-95216 GCF_000466765.1 Burkholderia sp. AU4i
CGCCGAACAGTTTCTCGCGCAGCGTCGGCGCGGGATCGTAGTCTTCCTTGTAGACGCCGCGGTTCTGCAGCTCGGGCACGACCCAGTCGACGAAATCCTCGAACGACTCGGGCATCACGGTGCGCGTCAGGTTGAAACCGTCGATGCCCGTCTCGTCGATCCACGACTGCAGTTCGTCCGCGACCTGCGACGGCGAGCCGACGATCGGCGCATACCGGCCGCCGAGCGACATCTGTTCGAGCATCCGCCGCACGGTCCACGTGCCGGTCGTGCTCTTGCGCGAGATCGCGTCGACGGCCGACTGGATCGAGTCGGTCTTCACATACGAGATCGGTTCGTCGAGGCCGTACTTCGCGAAGTCGATGCCGGTCGAACTCGCGAAATGCGCGAGGCCCGCTTCGGGGCTCGCATAGCGCCGGTATTCGTCGAATTTCTCGCGCGCGAGCAATTCGGTCTCGGCCGTCACGACGCTCACGCCGGCAAAGATCCTGATCGACGCCGGATCGCGCCCCTGCCGCGCGGCAGCCGCACGGATGTCGAGCGCCGCCGCACGCGCGGCGGCCTTGCTCTGCCCGTTCACGAACACGCATTCGGCGTGACGGCCCGCGAACTCGACGCCGCGCGCGGACGAACCGGCCTGGTACAGCACCGGCGTGCGCTGCAGCGACGGCTCGCTCAGGTGGATCGCATCGATCGAATAGAACGGCCCGTCGTGCTTCACGCGCCGCACCTTGCCCGGCTGCGCGAACACGCGCGCCTGCGCATCGCGGATCACCGCGTCGTCGTCCCAGCTCTGCTCCCACAGCTTGTAGACGACGTCCATGTAGTCGTCCGCGCGCTCGTAGCGGTCGTCGTGGCCGATCTGCTGCGCGAGGCCCATCCCGCGTGCGGCGCTGTCGAGATAACCGGTGACGATGTTCCAGCCCACGCGCCCTTTCGTCAGGTGATCGAGCGTCGACATGCGACGCGCGAACAGGTAAGGCGGCTCGTAGGTCAGGTTCGCGGTCACGCCGAAGCCGAGATGCCGCGTGACCTGCGCCATCGCGGGCACCAGCAGCAGCGGATCGTTGACGGGCACCTGCACCGATTCGCGCAGCGCGGCATCGGGGCCGCCGCCGAACACGTCGTACACGCCGACGATGTCCGCGAGGAAGATCCCGTCGAACTTGCCGCGTTCGAGCGTTTTCGCGAGGTCGGCCCAGTAGTCGAGATCGGTGTAGTGTGCGGAGCGGTCGCGCGGATGCGTCCACAGCCCATGGTTGATGTGCCCGACGCAGTTCATGTTGAACGCGTTGAGCAGGATCTTCTTGCGGTTCGCCGTCGTCATGCCTGCCTCCGTCACCACGCGATCGCGTACAGCGAGCCGAACGCGTTGTCGAGCGCACGGCGCACGGCCGGCGACTGCTGGTAGATCGCGATGAACTTGCGGATGCGCGGGTCGTTCACGCTGTCCGGCCGCACGACCCACTGGATCGCGAAGATCTTGTTCTCGGTGCCGTCGAACAGCAGCGCGCTGTTCGGGTCGGTCGTGCCGGCGAGCTTGATGAAGCTCGGGTAGCCCTGCGCGAGATCGACGTCGTCGAGCGAACGCGCG
The DNA here is from genome assembly GCF_000466765.1 of Burkholderia sp. AU4i. NCBI lineage: Bacteria > Pseudomonadati > Pseudomonadota > Betaproteobacteria > Burkholderiales > Burkholderiaceae > Burkholderia > Burkholderia sp. AU4i. The sequence goes on from NZ_ASSI01000009.1 coordinate 1,595, forward strand.
AGTTGCGATGCCTCGAGCGGGATGATCTTCAGGTGCTTCGGATTCGACACGATGTCGTGCGTCGTCGCGCGGTAGTCGGCGCCCGGCTTCAGCTTGATGAGCCCCGCGCGCTGCAGCAGCAGCAACCCGCGCCCGCCGTTCACCGGATCGTTAGCGATCGCGACCTTCGCGCCGTCCTTCAGCTCGCTGAAGCTTTTTACCTTCTTCGAATAGAGGCCGATCTTCATGATCGTGCCGGGCGCGATCGACACGAAGTTGTAGCCGCCCTGCTTGTTCGCGTTCTCGAGGAACGGGATGTGCTGGAAGTAGTTGACGTCGATGTCCTTGTTCGCGAGCGCCGCGTTCGGCGTATTCCAGTCGGTGAATTCGACGATCCTCACGTCGAGCCCCTGCGCCTTCGCCTCCTTGGCGGCCACCTTCAGCGCCTCGATCTGCGGGCTTGTCGAAATGCCGACCTTCAGCGGCGCGGTGTCGGCCCGTGCACCATTGAGCAGTGCGACGCCGAGCAGGGCGGCGGCCAGCAGGCGCGCGACGCGGCCGGCGGAAAGACGGGCGGAAAAAACGGCATGCAGCATGGGAACCACTCTCCTGTCCAAAGACGGTATCGACGGATGAGCGACGCCGCGGCGAACGCACGGGCGTTCTCCGGACAAGGGTCAAGCACGTCGGAAAAGGATCAGCCGATGATAGAGAGCGGAGCGAGGACGGTCTACGAAGCGATTGTGCGAAGAAAATCGCGCGCGGCGATATGGCCGGCGGCCACGCAGGATCGGCGGCCCGACCGGGCGCCCGGCCGAAATCTCGGCCTGGACGCCGGGCGAATTCCGAAATCTCGGCCAGCCGGCCGTGCCGCCATTTCCGCAGACGAAATAAATCCCTTATGAATCAATGCATTAAAAATATTCCGGCAGGCCGCATTGCTGGCATGGGGGTTGCGTAATAGACGGCACACGATGCCGCGAAGCGATGCAGGCATTCCAACATCAGGAGACACGTCTTGCAGACCTCTATCCATACCCCGTCCCATCCGGAGCCGGTTTCCAACGCCGTCGCCGCCCCGCGCGAGCGCTTCTGGCCGGAAGGCTGGTGGAAGTTGATGGAAATCCGCATCGGCATCATCCCGCTGCCCGTCTATTTCATCCTGCTTGCGCTGATCGTCGGCTTCTCGGTCACCGGCAAGGTGCCCGGCGAGATCTCGATGGCGATCGCGGTGCTCGCGTTCTTCGGCTTCACCTGCGCGGAACTGGGCAAGCGCCTGCCGCTCCTGCGCAACATCGGCGCGGCCGCGATCTTCGCGACCTTCGTGCCGTCGGCGCTCACGTACTACCACGTGCTGCCGAAGCCGGTGCTGAACCTGACGGTCGAGTTCACGAAGTCGACCAACTTCCTGTACCTGTTCATCGCGTCGATCATCGTCGGCAGCATCCTGAGCATGGACCGGCGCGTGCTGATCCAGGGCTTCGTGAAGATCTTCATCCCGCTCGCGGCCGGCTCGGTCGCGGCCGCGATCGTCGGCACGGCGGTGGGTACCGCGCTCGGCCTCGGCGCGCGCCACACGCTGCTGTACATCGTCGTGCCGATCATGGCGGGCGGCGTCGGCGAAGGCGCGATTCCGCTGTCGATCGGCTATTCGGAACTGATGCACCTGCCGCAAGGCGAGATGTTCGCGATGGTGCTGCCGCCGGTGATGCTCGGCAGCCTGACCGCGATCATCCTGTCGGGCGCGCTCGACATGCTCGGCAAGCGCTTCCCGCACCTGACCGGCAACGGCCGCCTGCAGGTCGGCGAATCGGGCGACATGACGCCCGAGAACGAGGAAATCCGCGGCCACGTCGACGTCTCGCACATCGCGGGCGCCGGCATCACGGCGATCACGCTGTACCTGGTCGGCCTGATGGCGCACAAGCTGTTCGGCCTGCCCGCGCCGGTCGCGATGCTGTTCCTCGCGGTGCTCGTGAAGCTCGCGCGCGCGGTGTCGCCGCCGCTGCAGGAAGGCGCGTTCGTCGTCTACAAGTTCTTCTCGACCGCCGTCACGTACCCGCTGCTGTTCGCGATCGGCGTCGCGATGACGCCGTGGGACAAGCTGACCGCCGCGTTCACGATCGTCAACGTGGTCACGATCGTGTCGACCGTCGCGACGCTGATGGGCACCGGTTTCGTGGTCGGCCGCCTGATGAAGATGTACCCTATCGACACCGCAATCGTGAACGCCTGCCACAGCGGGCAAGGCGGCACCGGCGACGTCGCGATCCTCACTGCCGCGAACCGGATGCAGCTGATGCCGTTCGCGCAGATCGCGACCCGCATCGGCGGCGCGATCGTCGTCACGGTCACGCTGATCCTGATCGCACATTTCGGATGACGCGCCGCCGCGCGCTCCGTCGCGCAGGCCGCTTCGCACGCGCCGCCGCCGGCCTTGCCGGCGCGCGGCGCGCGTCGTTCGGGGCGTCGCTCCGGGCGGCCGGTTGCGGGCTTCGATGAGGGCGAACGTGCAGAAAAGCTTCAAGGGAATCTCGTGGTGGGGCTGGGCATCGGCCGGCGTGCTGTACGTGTGCGTGGCGGCCGCGGCCGTCGATTTCGCGTGGGAACGCGCGATCGACGCGCTCGAGGAAACCGGCGCGCACCGGCTCGACCTCTATGCGTCGAGCCTGAAGAGCGAACTCGGCCGCTTCGAGATCCTGCCCGGCCTGGTCGCGCGGCAGGACCGCGTGCGCGCGATGCTGAAAGCCGTGCCGCACGAAGCGCCCGAGCTCGTGCACACGGTGAACACCTACCTCGAAGCCGTGAACCGCGACGCGGGCAGCGGCGCGGTCGACGTGATCGACCTGCAGGGCGACGTGATCGCCGCCAGCAACTGGAACGAGACGCTCAGCTTCGTCGGCACCAACGTGTCGTACCGGCCGTATTTCAAGGACGCGCTCGCGCGCGGCAGCGGCCGCTTCTTCGGCATCGGCACCAACACCGGCGTGCCGGGCGTCTACTTCGCGAGCGCGGTGCGCGACGACGGCGTGCCGATCGGCGTCGCCGCCGTGAAGATCAGCGTCGATCCGCTCGAATCGGCGTGGCGCGCGCCGGGCGTCGCCGCGATGGTCGTCGACGGCAACGGCGTGGTCGTGATTTCGACCGAACCCGCGTGGAAATTCACCGCACTGCGCCCGATCACCGCGCAGCAGCAGCGCGACATCCAGGCGTCGCGACAGTACGCGGGCCGCACCGTCGACGCGCTGCCGTACCGCCGCATCGGCGACCGCAGCGCGGCCGCATGGTTCGGCACCTTCCCCGATCCGCGCCACGCCGGCCGCACCACACGCTATCTCGTGATGTCGCGCCCCGCGCCGCAGGCCGGCGATTCGCTGATGGTGCTGCTCGACATCGCGGGCGCGCGGCGCCAGCAGCAGACGGCCTTCGTGTTCGTCACCGGCGCGTTCCTGATCGCCGCGCTGCTGGCCGGTTACGCGATCCAGCGCCGCCGCGCGATCGTCGCGCGGCTGAACGCGCAGGACGCGCTGCGGCGCGCGAACGACCGGCTCGAGCTGACCGTCGCGCAGCGCACGGCCGCGCTGACGGCCGCGAACGAACGGATGCAGCGCGAGATCGTCGAGCGCGAGCGCACCGAGCAGCGGCTGCGCGCGTCGCAGCAGGAAGTCGTGCACGCGGGCAAGCTCGCGGTGCTCGGGCAGATGGCCGCCGGCCTCACGCACGAGCTGAACCAGCCGCTCGTCGCGATCCGCACGCTGTGCGACAACGCGCGCACGTTCTTCGAGCGCGGCCAGCCGGCGCCGGCGCTCGCCAATCTCGAACGGATCGGCAAGCTCGTCGACAGCATGGCCGTGCTCACCGGCGAGCTGAAGACCTTCGCGCGCAAGCCCGACGTCGAGCGCGTCGCGGTCTCGCTGAACGAGGCCGTCGCGCATGCGCGGCTCATCTACGATGCACGGATCCGCGACGAAGGCGTGCAACTCGACGTGCGCATCGCGCCCGGCACCGCCGTGTCCGCCGAATCGAGCCAGTTGCAGCAGGTGATCGTGAACCTGCTCGGCAACGCGCTCGACGCGGTGCGCGACGCGCCCGTGCGCCGCATCGTCATCGAGGCCACCGGGCCGGATGAAGCGGGCCGCGTGCGCTTCACGGTCGCCGACAGCGGCGCGGGCATCGCGCCCGAGGTGCTGCCGCACCTGTTCGAGCCGTTCGTCACGACCAAGCCGCGCGGCCAGGGCCTCGGGCTCGGCCTCGCGATCACGTCGCGTATCGTCGAGGCGTTCGGCGCGAAGATCGCCGCGACGAACCGCGACGAAGGCGGCGCGCAGTTCAGTATCGAATTCGCGGCGGCAACGCTGCAAAGGACAGAGCATGGAAGATGAGATTCGGGTGCTGGTCGTCGAGGACGATGAAAACGTCCGGATCGGCGTCGAGCAGGCGGTGGCGCTTGCCGGCTTCGCGGTCGAGGCCTTCGCGTCGGCCGCCGACGCGCTTCATCACGTCGCGCCCGGCGCGCCGGTCGTGATCGTGTCGGACGTGCGGATGCCGGGCATCGACGGGCTGCAGCTGCTCGATCGCGTGATGGCCATCGACGCGCAGATCCCGGTCGTGCTGATCAGCGGCCACGCCGATATCTCGACGGCCGTCGGCGCGATGCAGGTCGGCGCGTACGACTTCATCGAGAAACCGTTCTCGTCGGACGTGATCGCGGGGCGCGTCGCACGCGCGGTCGAGAAGCGGCGCCTGACGCTCGAGGTGCAGGGCCTGCGCGCGGCGCTGAACAACTGGCAGGGCATCGAGGCGTTCGTGCTCGGCAAGTCGCCCGCGATGGCCGACGTGCGCAAGAAGATCCTGCGTCTCGCCGATACGTCGGTGTCGGTGCTGATCACCGGCGAAACGGGCACCGGCAAGGAACTGATCGCGCGCAGCCTGCACGACTTCGGCGGCCGGCGCGACGCGCATTTCGTCGCGCTGAACTGCGGCGGCCTGCCCGAGCAGGTGTTCGAAAGCGAACTGTTCGGCCACGAGGCCGGCGCGTTCACGGGTGCGATCAAGAAGCGCATCGGCAAGATCGAATGGGCGGACGGCGGCACGCTGTTCCTCGACGAGATCGAGACGATGCCGGTTCCGCTGCAGGTCAAGATGCTGCGCGTGCTGCAGGAGCGCGTGGTCGAGCGGCTCGGCGCGAACGAGCTGATTCCGGTGGACTGCCGCGTGGTCGCCGCGTCGAAGGCGGATCTTGCCGAACTGGCGGCCGACGGCCGCTTCCGCGCCGACCTTTTGTATCGCCTCAACGTCGCGCAGATCGAACTGCCGCCGCTGCGCGAGCGGCGCGAAGACGTGCCGCTGCTGTTCGAGCATTTCGTGCTCGCGGCCGCACGGCGCTTCGGGCAGCCGGCACCGGTCGTCACGGCTGCGCAGGTGTCCGAACTGATGACGCACGCGTGGCCCGGCAACGTGCGCGAACTGCAGAACGTGGCCGACCGCTTCGTGCTCGGGCTGACCGGCGACAGCCTGCTGTCGTCCGGCGGCACCCCGACCGCGGGCGGCACGCTCGCGGAGCAGCTCGCGTACTTCGAGCGGATGCTGATCGAGGACATGCTGCAGCGTCACAACGGCAACGTCGCGGAGGCCAGCGAAGCGCTCGGCATGCCGAAGAAGACGCTCTATCACAAGCTGCGCAACCTGCGGATTCCCGCGCGCGGCGACGCAGCGGCCGATGGCGGCGAATGACGCGAACGAGGACACGCAGAGCATGGATCGCATCGAAGTCACCGAACAGGGCCGCGTCGCCGGCCACCTGATCCGCGGCGTCACGCGCGCGCAGAAAACCTTCCGCCCGAGCGACTGGCCCGAGCGCCTCGCGGGCGTCATCACGCTGTTCGTCGGCGAGCGGCGGCCCGGCTATCCGTGCGCGCTGTCGCGGCTCGCGATGCCGGTGGTCGACGGTAACGTCAAATGCCTGTTCGTGTCGGATGAATTGCGCACCGTCTGCACGGACGCCTTCGATTTCGCGATGCAGTTCGCGACCGACAACGACCTCCCCGTCGAGCTTCAGACGGTGCCCGCGCTGGCGGTGCGCTGAAACGCGGGCCGTTTTCGCGGCGCGCGCCCCTCCCGTTTCCCCGTTTCCCCGGTTGCGATGCACAGGTGCGCAGGCCGTCGCACGCGCCTTTCCGGGCCTGTCCGGCTTCACTGTCAATCGTTAGACGATTGAAAGCATCGACACCCATCCCCTTCCGACAAGGGTTTCCAGCCGAGCCATCAAAAAAATTGATCGCGACGATGAAAATTATGCGTTTTCCTTGCAGGTCGCCGTGATGCATAGTTGCGTCGTGTTGACGCACCTTTGAGTCTTTCAGTCATGAACATGCGAATCGAGCCGTCCGTGCTCGCGAACCCCGACCTGCAATTTGCGACGCTTTCGTCAGGCATCAGCCTGCCGTATGTCGAGCGGGGCAGCGGTGCGCCGATGGTGTTCGTGCACGGCTCGCTGTGCGACTACCGCTACTGGGATCCGCAGCTCGCTGCGCTGTCGGCCCACTACCGCTGCATCGCGCCGAGCCTCAGCCATTACTGGCCGGCCGTCGAAGCGGGCATCCAGGACGAGTTCAGCTGGCAGAACCACGTCGACGAGCTCGCCGAGTTCATCGACGCGCTCGATCTCGGCCCCGTGCATCTGGTCGGCCACTCGCGCGGCGGCAGCGTCGCGTTCAACGTCGCACGCCAGCATCCGCACCTCGTCGAATCGCTGACGCTCGCCGATCCGGGCGGCCCGCTGCAACAGCCGGGCGTGCGCGAAGCCGCGCTGCCGGCCGCCGCGATCGCACTGCGCACGAAGGCCGTGAGCCTGATCGGCCAAGGCGACGTCGAAGCGGGCCTCGAGATGTTCGTCGATTCCGTGAGCCTGCCCGGCGCGTGGAAGAAAAGCACGTCGCGTTTCCGCACGATGGCGATCGACAACGCAAGCACGCTGCCGAAGCAGTTGCGCGACCCGCTGCCGGCGTACTCGCAGCACACGGCCGGCGACATCGCGTGCCGCACGCTGCTGATCGACGGCCAGCGCAGCCCGAAGATGTTCCGCCACAACGTCGATACGCTGACGCAGTGGATCGGCAATGCGCAACGGCAGACCGTCGCCGGCGCATCGCACGGGATGAACGCCGCGAGCCCCGCCGTGTTCAACCGCTACGTGCACGAGTTCGTCGCCGCGTAAGTTCTGTCGGGCGGCTATCGGCAGGTCACCCCGACCGACGTCCCGCCCTGTGCGATAGCCGGGCCGTTGCCGTCGGCATCGCTGCCGGCGCCCGTTTCAATCCACGAGTCGCCCGGCTGATACGTACTGCCATCGAAGCGCCAGTACGTCACCCGACGCTCGCCCATGCCGATGGCCGCTGCATGCGCACGCGCCGCCGCGCCACCGTTCACCAGACGACCGGCTCCGCCTTGCGCGTGACCGCATCCGGCAGTCCGAACACGCCGTCGAACGCCCAGTTGTACGCGAACGTGAAGATCGGGAAGAACACGATCAGCACCGCGTCGTACAGGAACGCCTGCAGCAGCGACACGTCGAGCCACCACGCGATCAGCGGAATCAGGAACGTCACGAGCGCGACCTGGAACCCGATCGCATGCAGCACGCGGCGGCCGACCGTGCGCGTCGTCGCCGCGCTGCGGCGCTCCCACGCCTCGAACGCGAGGTTGTACAGGAAATTGACGGTGACGCCCGTCGTCGAGATCATCACCCCCAGCAGCCCGCTCGCCGCCACGCTGGCGCCGCTCAGCATGCCGAGCACCGACGATGCGACCAGGATGCCGAGCACCTCGAACATCACGACGTAGACTATGCGTCTCTTCCACCCTTGCATGACCATCCACCTTCATCTCGAACAAGGTGGCGAGACTATCAGCGGGCCCCCGCTCGCCAAAGTCAGGTCCTTTCAATTTTTCTGACAGGAGGCGGTGCATGCTGACCAGCGACCACATCGACATGCTGCTGACCGTCGTCGACCAGGGCTCGTTCTCGGCAGCCGCGCGCGCGCTCGGCCGCACGCCGTCGGCGATCAGCATGGCGATCGCGAACCTCGAGGCCGAACTCGACCTCGTGCTGTTCGACCGCGGCACGCGCGACCCGACGCCGACCGCCGCGATGGCCGCGCTGCTGTCCGACGCGCGCTCGATCGCCGAGCGGCTGCACGCGCTGCGCGCGCATGCGCAGCATTTGTCGGAAGGCGTCGAAGATACGTTGCGGCTCGGGCTCGCGGCCGAAATCGACGGCGCGCCGGTTGCCCGTGCACTGACGGCCGTGGCCGCGAAATATCCGGCGCTCGCGATCAGCATCGTCACGGCGCCGCAGGACGTGACCGTCGACGCGCTGCATCGCGGCGCCATCGATCTCTGTGTCGCGTACGGCGGGCTCGATCTTCATCCGCAGGAACAGATCCACGCGCTGTGGACCGAGACGCTCGTCGCGGTCGCCGCGCCGAGCCATCCGGCGATCGCCGAATGCGCGCAACCCGGGGCGATCGAGCGGCTGTCGGGCTTCCGCCAGATCGTGATCGCCGATCCCGAACGGCCGCTCACCGACGTGCGGCCGCTGATCGGCAACCGCACGTGGAAGGTGACCGACATGGCCACCGCGATCGCGCTGGTGAAGGCCGGGCATGGCTGGGCGAACCTGCCGGAATCGATCATCGACCGGTATGTGGCCGACGGCGAACTCGCGCCGCTCGTGTTCGCGAACATCCGCAACGGGCTGCCGCTGCCCGTGTACCTGCGCCGGCCGAAACACACGAGGCTCGGCAAGGCGGCGAGCGAGCTGGTGCGGGCACTGCGGGTGACGGCGGACGAACGTTAAGGAGCTTCGTACGTGACGGCGGTGGCCGGACGCAGCTGCACCGTCGGCAGGTGCCGGGTGTGCATCGAACGATGCGCTTGTGCGCGCCGGCGACGACCCACGACAGTCCGTCGACATTCTTCGAAGCGGACATTCGTAGTGCGGTCCAGCCGGGACGTCTCAGTCCGGCGGAAGCACCAATGCCCCACAACCGGTATCTGCAACGAATGTCGCAAGCAATCTTGCCGGGCGCGTCGGATCGGGATTCTCGGCGAACAGGTGAAGCGCGCGCGGCGGCTCGAACCACGTTTGTCCACTCGCATAGTCGACAGGCGCGCCACCCTCCAGCTGAGAGCGGATGGTCCCCTCCAGCACGACCGCCACGACCGAACCCGGATGACGATGTGCGGGCGTAAATCCGAGTGGCGGAAAGTCGACGATGGCGGTCGTCACCGACTTGCCCGGGACGTTAGGCAGCGGTTCGCACGACAGAACCTTGACGGTGGAAGGAGGCCGGTTCATGGCGCCGGCATTCGGCGATGCAGCAGATAGCAGCCGATCGCCGCCGCCGCCGCAGATGTCCGTCAGCCAGTCGACGGCAGAACGCGGCGCTGCGGGGCCGAGCGTCAGCACGGCCGCCGCCAGCGCGGCAAGCATCGCGGGCCTGCCGGCCACGCGAGGCGGGTGCGCCACAAGCAACCATGCACGGGCGTTCATACGCGCGTTGCCGATCGCATGTCCGGCGACCAACCCAGCTCACGCTTCGCCTTGGCGCTGCTGACCTCAGCGTCGTCCTGCGCGATGTTGAATACGCCTGCCGTGCCTCGTTGAAGCGCAAGCAACGCTCCATACGCGGCGGCATCGACATGCAGCGGGCTCGAACCCGTCGGCGAATCGGCACCGGTGCCTGGCCCGTAAATCTGTCCGTACCTGAGTACCGTGCCAACCAGCGGCGCCGTTGTCAGCACGTGCCGCTCCAGCGCTGCAACGCCGCGTACGCTTGTCCTGCGCATGCCTTGCGCATCGAGGTCGAGCGGGCAGTTTTCGTCATAGGGCGTCACGCCTGGCCGATACGCCCACGCAATGCTCTGCGCAATCATCCGCTTGCAGCCGGCAGAAATGGCTGCAGCAACCAGGTTCTGCGTTCCCTCGTCGCGAATGCGAGCGTTCGCCGCCACCGCCTGCGCCATGAGGGCGGGGTCAAGTGCAGCGGGCAGGTCGGTCAATTGATGAATCACGCTGTCCGGCGCGATGCGAGCCAGCGCGTCGCGGAGCGCGGCCGCATCGAATACATCGACGACAACCGGTGCGACCCCGGCGTCTTCAAGCTTTTTCACCCGGTCGGCGCGCCGGGTGCTACCGAACACCGTATAGCCTGCGGCGACCAGCAACGGTACGAGCGCGGTGCCAATGGCGCCGCTCGCTCCGGCCACAAAAACCCTGTGTGTCATTTCTTTCTCCTCTCTGCGATGGCGAGCGCTTGCAACGGTATGGCGCTCTTGCGACGAGGAACAGGGTAAGGCTGTTAATGGTCGTGAAAAAGGTCCATTATTGCGATATTGATTGAGCCAATTCGGGAGGGGTTGACGATGCGCCGAGCCGAGCAGATCGAACTTGCACTGGCGCCGCGACCGCCCGGTACGTCGCTGCAACGCTGGCTGTATGACGAATTGCGCTCGGCGATCCTGGCGGGCCGATTACCGCCCGGCGCACGCCTGCCTTCGTCACGCGATCTCGCGGCACGATTTGCGTTGTCACGCGGCACGGTACTGAGCGTGTTCTCGCAGCTCGATGCCGAAGGATATTTGACGGCAGCCACAGGGCGAGGCAGTTTCGTCGCGCCCGAACTGCCGGACCGACGTATCGACAGCAACGATCGAGTATCGGTCAAAAAGCAGGACGGGCGATCGAGCGCACAGGAGCGGGATGGTGCCGCGCTCGCGCATCGCATCGCACTGTCGAGCCGGGGCAGGCTGCTTGCGCAAACCCCGTTCCAGGTGACCGGCCGTGGAAGTCCGGCTCGGGCGTTTCGTGCCAGTCAACCCGATCTCGATGCGTTTCCGTTTGAACTGTGGGCGCGACTGGCGGCAAAGCGCGTGCGCCGCACGCGCCGCGACCTGCTCGGCGACGGTGACGCGCAAGGTTATCGGCCGCTGCGCGACGCGATCGCCGCGTATGTGGGAATGTCGCGCGGTATTACGTGCACGGCGGATCACGTCGTGGTTCTCGGCAGCGTCCAGCAGGCGATCGATCTGGGCGCGCGTCTGCTCCTCGATCCGGGCGACACCGCATGGATCGAAGATCCGGGCTACCCCGGCGCGCGCATCGTGCTCGAAGCCGCGGGCGCCCGGGTTGTCGGCGTGCCTGTCGATGCAGGCGGCGTCGACGTGGACTGGGCGCGGCGGCACGTCCCTGACGCTCGCCTCGCCTATGTCACGGCTGGGCGGCAAGCGCCGCTGGGGCCGCCGCTCGCGCTGGAGAGGCGGTTATCGCTGCTCGAATGGGCACGGGATCGCGGCGCCGTCATCATCGAAGACGACTACGACAGCGAATTTCGCTTCGAGGGCCATCCGCTGGCCGCGATGAAGAGTCTCGACCACGATGGACATGTGATCTACTGCGGCACGTTCAGCAAATTGATGTTTCCGGCGCTGCGTATCGCGTATGCGATCTTGCCGGACCGGTTGGTCGATCCGTTCGTGGCCGCGTTTTCGTTGACGGCTCGGCATGTGCCGCTCGACCCGCAGTCGGTGCTGCATGAATTCATCGCGGACGGTCATTTTGGCCGGCACATCCGGCGCATGCGCATGATCTACGGCGAGCGTGCCGAAGCACTGAAGATGGCTGCCGCCCGGCATCTGTCCGGACTGCTGGAGGTGCCGCAACTCGTCGCGGGACTCGATGCGGCGGCTTTCTTGCCGGCCGGCGTCGACGACGCCGACGTAGCACGCCGTCTGGCGCGCGAGGGCATCGAGACACGGCCGCTCTCGCTCTACGCGATCGACCGTCCGGCGCCGGCAGGGTTGGTATTGGGTTTTGCATCTGTCGGCAGCGACACCATCCAGTCGGGGGTGATCGCTGTTGCGCGTGTGCTGACGCATTGACTGTTCGGAACCCTCATCATCTCCAGGATTGGCATGCGCGTACCTGGTTGACGAAATGGCCGGTCGCCGACGTTCCTCTACGACCATTGACGATGAACCATGGAACAACCCCGGCATGCGGGCCTGAGCCTGCGTGCCGGGGTTGTTCGCTTCACGGCCGGCGAGCGACGAACCACTCGCCGTTCGCGCTCATCGCGCGGCGACTTCCGCCTTGACGGACGCCGCATCGCCGACCGCCGTCGGCGCGGCACCCCATCCGCCGCCGAGCGCGCGGATCAGGTTGACGGTCGACACGGCCTGCGCACCGGTGAGCTGGTTCGCCTGCAGTTGCGACTGCAGCACCGAGCGCTCGCTGTCGATGACGTCGAGATAGGCGACTTCCCCTTCCTGATACTGCGTGCGCGACAACGTCGCCGCGCGACGCGACGCATTGACGGCCGCATCCTGCGCGCGGATCTGGTCGTCGAGCAGGCGCAGGTCGGCGAGATTGTCCTCGACCTCGCGGAACGCGACGAGCACCTGCTGCCGGTAGTTCGCGACCTGCTCGTCGTACTGCGCGCGCGCCTGCTGCACGCCTGCCGCACGGCGTCCGCCGTCGAACAGCGGCAGCGTCAGCGCGGTGCCCGCGAACGGCCCGAGCAGGAACGTGCGGCTCGACCACAGGAACAGGTTGCCGAGCGTCGACGCCTCATAGCCGAACGCCCCCGTGATGTCGAGCTTCGGGAAATACGCCGACTTCGCGAGGCCGATCCGCGCGTTCGCCGCCGCCATCGCGCGCTCGGCCGCCGACACGTCCGGACGGCGTTCGAGCAGCGCGGACGGCAGGCCCGGCGGCACCTTCACCGCGACCGGCACGATCGGCGTTTCCTTGAACGCGAAGTCCGCGGGCGCCTTGCCGAGCAGGATCGCGAGCGCATGCTCGGATGCCGCGCGCCGGCGCGCGACGCCGACCGCATCGGCCTGCGCGCTGGCCAGCTCGTTCTTCGCGCGCGACACGTCGAGCTCGCTGATGTCGCCTTCATTGAAGCGGCGCTGCACGAGCTTCAGTGCCTGCTCGCGCAACTCCACCGTGCGGCGGTACAGGTCCTGGTCGGAGTCGAGCTGGCGCAGTTCGAAATAGTTCTGCGCGACGTCCGCCTGCAGCGCGAGCTGCACCGAACGGAACAGCGCTTCGCTCTGCGCCTGGTCGGCACGCGACGCCTCGACGTTGCGGCCGACACGGCCGAACAGGTCGGCTTCGTAGGACACCGTACCCTGCGCGCGCCACAGCGTCGCGTTGGTCGGGCCCGTGCCCTGCGGCTGGAACTGCGACGCCGACGACAGCCCTTCGCGCGTCGGCCCGAACCCGGCGCCGACCTGCGGGAACCATTGCGAGCGCGCGGAACGCGTCGCCGCGCGCGCTTCCTCGACCCGCGCGGCCGCGGCCTTCAGGTTCTGGTTCGCGGCGAGCGCCTGCGTCTCGAGCGAATCGAGCACCGGATCGCCGAACACCTTCCACCATTCGCCGCGATGCTCGCCGTCCGCCGGCTCGGCCGTCTTCCATGTGCCGGCCTGCTCGCCGGCGGCGAGCGTCGGCGCTTCCTTGAACGCGGCGGGCACCGCCGCGTCCGGGCGCTTGTAGTCGGGGCCCACCGCGCACGCGGCGAGCAGCGTCGCGAGCAGGGTGCTCGCGGCCGCCACCTTCGCGAAGCGCATCAGGCCGTTCGTGTTGTGCATGTTGTCCATCTTTTTATCCTCAAGCATCCGAAGCCGGTACGCCCTGGGCCGGCACGCCGTAGCCGGCCGAGTCCTTGCCGGCGACGTGGATCTTGCCGCCTGCCAGCGTACGCAACACGACGTAGAACACCGGCGTCAGCATCAGCCCGAACAGCGTCACGCCGAGCATCCCGAAGAACACCGCGACACCCATCGCATGGCGCATTTCCGAACCGGCCCCCGTCGACGTGACGAGCGGCACGACGCCCATGATGAACGCGATCGACGTCATCAGAATCGGGCGCAGCCGCAGCCGGCTCGCCTCGATCGCGGCCTCGAGCGGTGTCCTGCCGTCGTGTTCGAGCTCGCGTGCGAATTCGACGATCAGGATCGCGTTCTTCGCCGACAGCCCCACCAGCACCATCAAGCCGATCTGCGTGAAGATGTTGTTGTCGCCCTGCGTGAGCCACACGCCCGTCAGCGCCGACAGAATGCTCATCGGCACGATCAGGATCACCGCGAGCGGCAGCGTCAGGCTTTCATACAGCGCGGCGAGCACGAGGAACACGAGCAGCACGCTGATCGGGAACACGTACATCGCCGAATCGCCGGCAAGGATCTGCTGGTACGTGAGGTCGGTCCACTCGAACCGCACGCCGCGCGGCAGCGTTTCATGCGCGATGCGCTCGATCGCCGCCTGCGCCTGACCCGACGAGAAGCCCGGCGCCGGGCCGCCGTTGATGTCGGCCGCCGTGTAGCCGTTGTAGCGCACGACCATTTCCGGGCCGAACGTCGGCGTCACCGTGACGAGCGACGACAGCGGCACCATCTCGCCCTTGTCGTTGCGCGTCTTCAACTGCAGGATGTCGTCCGCACGCTGGCGGAACGGCGCATCGGCCTGCACGCGCACCTGGTACACGCGCCCGAAGCGGTTGAAGTCGTTCACGTACAGCGAGCCGAGATACACCTGCATCGTGTTGAACACGTCGGTCACCGGCACGCCGAGCTGCTTCGCCTTCACGCGGTCGAGATCGACGTTGAGCTGCGGCACGTTGATCTGGTAGCTCGTGAACAACGGGCCGAGTTCCGGCGCCTGCTGCGCGCGCTTGATGAAGTCGTTGGTCGCATCCGCAAGCCGCGCATAGCCGACCGCGCCGCGATCCTCGATCTGCATCTTGAACCCGCCGAGCGTGCCGAGGCCGAGCACCGGCGGCGGCGGGAACACCGCGACGAACGAGTCCTTCATCGCGCTGTACTGCTGGTTCAGCGCACCCGCGATCGCGCCCGCCGACAGCGCCTTGCCATGCCGTTCCGAGAACGGCTTCAGCGTGACGAACACGATGCCCGCGCTCGAGCTGTTCGTGAAGCCGTTCACCGACAGCCCCGGGAACGCGACCGCGCTCTCGACGCCCGGCTGCTTCAGCGCGATCGAGCCCATGTCGCGGATCACCTTCTCGGTGCGGTCGAGCGACGCCCCGTTCGGCAGCTGTGCGAACGCGATCAGGTATTCCTTGTCCTGCGCGGGCACGAAGCCGCCCGGCACGACCTTCGACACCAGCACGGTCGCACCCACCAGCACGAGATACACGCCGAGCATCAGCGTCTTGCGCGACAGCACGCCGCGCACGCCGCGGCCGTAGTTCTCCGCGCCGCGATGGAACACCTTGTTGAAGCCGCGGAAGAAGCCACCGAGCACGCGATTCATCACGCGCGTGAGCCAGTCTTCCTTGTCGCCATGCCCCTTCAGCAGGATCGCGGACAGCGCCGGCGACAGCGTCAGCGAGTTGAACGCCGAGATCACCGTCGAGATCGCGATGGTCATCGCGAACTGCTTGTAGAACTGGCCGGTCAGGCCCGACATGAACGCGAGCGGCACGAACACGGCGACGAGCGTCAGCGCGATCGCGATGATCGGCCCGCTCACTTCCTGCATCGCCTTGTAGGTCGCCTGCCGCGCGTTCATCCCGCTTTCGATGTTGCGCTCGACGTTCTCGACCACCACGATCGCATCGTCGACCACGATCCCGATCGCGAGCACCATCCCGAACAATGACAGCGCATTGATCGAATACCCGAATGCGAGCAGCAGCGAGAACGTGCCGATGATCGACACCGGCACCGCGATCAGCGGAATCAGCGACGCGCGCCAGGTCTGCAGGAACACGATCACGACGATCACGACCAGCGCGATCGCTTCGAGCAGCGTATGCACGACGGCCTTGATCGACGAACGCACGAACTGCGTCGGGTCATAGACGATCTTGTAGTCGACGCCCGCCGGCATGTCCTGCTTCAGCTCGGCCATCGTCTTGCGCACTTCGTCCGAGATCTGCAGCGAGTTCGCGCCCGGCGACTGGTTGATCGCCATCGCGACGGCCGGCTTGTTGTCGAGCAGCGAACGCAGCCCGTATTCGGATGCGTCGAGCTCGATCCGCGCGATGTCGCGCAGGTGCGTGACGCCACCGTCCGGCGTGGTCTTCACGACGATGTCGCCGAACTCGTCTTCCGTCTGCAGACGGCCGCGCGCGTTCACCGACAACTGCAGCGGCGTGCCGGGCAGCGACGGCGACGCGCCGATCACGCCGGCCGCGACCTGTACGTTCTGCTCGCGGATCGCCTGCACGACGTCCTCGGCCGACAGCCCGCGCTGCGCGACCTTCTGCGGATCGAGCCATACGCGCATCGCGTAGTCGCCCGAACCCCACAGCTGCACCTGGCCGACGCCCTGGATCCGCGACAGGCGATCCTTCACGTTGATCAGCGCGTAGTTGCGCAGGTAGGTCATGTCGTAGCGGTTGTCCGGCGAGATCAGGTGGACCACCATCGTCAGTGTCGGCGAGCTCTTCACTGTCGTGATGCCGAGCCGCTGCACGTCTTCCGGCAGGCGCGGCAGCGCCTGGTTCACGCGGTTCTGCACGAGCTGCGTGGCCTTGTCCGGATCGGTGCCGAGCTTGAACGTGACGGTGATCGTCATGTTGCCGTCGCTGTTCGCCTGCGACTGCATGTAGAGCATGTCCTCGACGCCGTTGATCTGTTCTTCAAGCGGCGACGCGACCGTCTCGGCGATCACTTTCGGGTTCGCGCCCGGATACTGCGCCTTCACGATCACGGAAGGCGGCACGACTTCCGGATATTCCGAGATCGGCAGCAGGAACATCGCGATCACCCCGCCGAGCAGGATGATCACCGATAGGACTCCTGCGAAGATCGGCCGGTCGATAAAGAATTTTGAAATGTTCATGTGTGGCTCTGTCTGGTTGAACGCGGATGCGAAGCGGCGGGCCGCTTACGAATCCGCCTTCGCCGGGGCGGCCGGCTTCGCGTTGTCCGCCAGCGGCGCGGACGGCGCGTCACCGCCCGTCATCGGGACCATGTGCGGCTTCACCTGTTCGCCGGGGCGCACGCGCTGCGTGCCGTTCACGACCACGCGATCGCCTGCCGCGAGGCCGCTCACGATCACGCGCCGGTTGCCGTGCTGCAGCCCCTGCTGCACTTCCCGGTACGACACGCGGCCCTGCTGGTCGACGACGAACACGAACTTCTTGTCCTGGTCGGTGTTGATCGCCGCGTCGTCGACGAGCAGCGCCTCGTGCGGCGCGCTGCCGCCCACCTTCACGCGTGCGTACAGGCCCGGGACGAGCGCACCGTCCGCATTGTCGAAGCGCGCACGCACGCGGATCGTGCCCGACGACGTGTCGAGCCGGTTGTCGACCGAGTCGATCTCGCCGCTGCGCGAGTAGCCGGTTTCGTTCGCGAGGCCGAGCTCGACCGGCACCTTGCGGCCGTTACGCGCGCCGTTGATGTATTGCAGGTAGGTCTGTTCGTCTGCGTCGAACGATGCGTAGATCGGCGACACCGACACCAGCGTGGTGAGCGGCGCGGCCGACGCACCGGCCGACACGACGTTGCCGAGCGTGATTTCCGCACGCGATACGCGGCCCGACACCGGCGCGGTGATCCGCGTATAGCCGAGGTTGATGCGCGCCGTTTCGAGCGCGGCTTCGGCGGCCTTCAGGTTCGCGGCCGCTTCGCGCGCCGCGTTCTGCTTCTCGTCGTAATCGCGCTTCGCGATCGCGTTGTCGCCGATCAGCCGCTGTGCGCGCTGCCAGTCGGTCTGCGCGTAACCGTTGCGCGCTTGCGCGGCCGCGAGCTGCGCGGCCGCGCGATCGGTTTCGGCCTGGTACGGGCGCGGGTCGATCACGAACAGCACATCGCCCTTCTTCACGAGCGCGCCGTCCTTGAAGTTCACCGCGACGATCGTGCCCGACACCTGCGGGCGCACGTCGACTTTCTCGACCGCTTCGAGACGGCCCGAATAACTCTGCCAGTCGGTGACGGTCTGCGGTACGACGGTCGCGACGTCGACTTCGGGCAGCGGTGCAGCCGCTTTCTCGGGCGCGTTCGCGTTCACGCGCATTGCGCCGAACGTTCCGAGGCCGACGACGGCAAGCGTCACGATCGCCGCTGTCGCGATTCGGGAACGGGAGGTGCGTAGGATGGCCATGTGGATCTCCAGGTAAGCGTGGATTGGTTCTGGTTATTCGGAACGGTTGGGCTGGCGCGCCTGGAAGCGGCACTGGAAGAAGCGCACGGCTTCCTCGAAGGCGGCTTCGTGCGTCGCGAGCGCGGCGTGCGTGATGTCCGGATAGCGGATCACCTGCGTGAGCACGCCCGACGAGATCAGGCAGCCCGCATATTTCTCCGCCTCGACGTGCAGCACGTCGTTCTGCGCGGTGACGACGAGCGTCGGCGGCAGCCCCGCGAGGCGCACCGATTCGAGCGGTGCCGCATACGGGTGCATGCGTTGCGCGGCCTGCGGCAGATACGCGCGATAACAGGCCGCGCATTCGCGCGCGGTGATGTCGGACGCGAGGCGCTCGGCGTCGCCGATGCGCGTCATGCTCGGGTCGAGCATCGGCCCGAACAGCGCCTGCGCGGCGATCGACACTTCGCCGCGATCGCGCGCGATGAACGCGAGGCAGTTCGCGAGCTGGCCGCCCGCGTCGTGACCCGCGACACCGATCTTCTTCGGGTTGCCGCCGAACGCGCGGGCGCGCGTCGCGGCCCACACGGCGGCGCGATACGCATCCTCCGGCGCGGCCGGAAAGGGAAAGGCCGGCGCGAGCGAATAGTCGACCGACACTACGAGAGCTGGTAAGCGTTCTGCTAAAAAGCGCGCGGCGAAATCGGCGTCTTCGAGCGAACCGCGCACGAAGCCGCCGCCGTGGAAATAAAGCACCACTGGCAACCCGGTCTTGTCCGGGCGCCGGTACAGGCGCAGCACGATGTCCTGCGCGTAGCCGGGAATTTCCACTTCGGCGACCGTCAGCGCCGCGCCCGCCGTGGCTTGGGCGGGCAACGCGGCCTTCAGGAATTTGCTGAATTCAGAAGCGTCCATGACGATGCAGCATCCATTTCGAGATGGAACGAATTCTGGGTCCGGCAGACATTGGGATAAATGCCTATAATCCGGCAACACAATTCAACGCCCCCGAACAATCCGAGGCTGCGTTTACCCACGAGGTAGCGCAGCCTCTTTGTTCCGGTGGCAAATTAGATTGCGGAGGTTGTGATGGACCGGCTTCAGGCCATGCAGGTGTTTACTCGCGTCGTCGATACAAGCAGCTTCACCAAGGCAGCAGAAACGCTCAGCCTGCCGCGGGCGTCCGTCACGACGATCATCCAGAATCTCGAAGCATTCCTCGGTGTGCGGCTGATGCACCGGACCACGCGCCGGCTGTCGCTCACGCCGGACGGCGCCGCGTACTACGAACGATGCGTGCGGATCCTCGCGGACGTCGAGGAAACCGAGGCGAGCTTTCAGGCGAACAACCGGAAGCCGCACGGAAAGTTGCGTATCGACATGCCGGGCTCGATCGGGCGGCTGCTCGTGATTCCGTCGCTGTGCGAATTTCATACGCGCTACCCGGACATCGACCTGCAGCTCGGCCTGTCCGACCGGCCGGTCGACCTGCTGCAGGAAGGGGTCGATTGCGTGATCCGCGTTGGTGCATTGCAGGACTCGTCGCTCGTCGCGCGCCGGGTCGGCCTGTTCGAATGCGTGACGGTCGCGTCGCCCGACTATCTCGAGCGTCACGGCGAGCCGAAGACGATCGACGACCTGAGCCAGCACAAGGCCGTCAACTACTTCTCGAGCCGCACCGGCCGCACGATCGACTGGACGTTCCTGACCGACGGCCAGGAAGTCGAGATGAAGATGGAGGGCATCGTGTCGGTGAACGATGCCGATGCATACGTGACCTGCGGGATCGAAGGCTTCGGGCTGATCCAGCCGCCGCTCTTCATGGTGCTGCCGCATCTGCGCGAAGGCCGGCTCAAGGAAGTGCTGCCCGGCGTCAAGCCGCTGCCGATGCCGATCTCCGTCGTGTATCCGCACAGCCGCCATCTGTCGCCGAAAGTGCGCGTCTTCGTCGACTGGATCGCCGAGGTGTTCGACCGTTGCCCGCTGCTGAGCGGCAAGGGCAGCCTCGACGCGACGTGCAGCAAGCGTACGTTCGAGGAAGCCGAACGCGCGCCGGTGCTCGACACGCCGGTCATCAACGAGTGGGTCGCGTAAGTGGCTGAACTGCCCGGCTGACCTGATCGTCAGAACCACGTGACCGAACTACGCCGCTGAACCGCACGCGCGGGCTGCAAGGCCCGCGCGGCGTCCCGCCTCCGCGCCACGTCCCCGTACGGCGCGCCAGATCCTTCCCGAATCCGCAGCAAACCTTTGTGCAAGGCGACGCAATCGTGCGCCTGCGTCGTTGCGCGCCGCCGTCGCCCCCTTGCGAGGCCCGCTGCAAGCGGGTTCCAGCGATTTCCGCATAACCCTGCCGGGTGTACGGATGTCGATTGTTCCACTGACACGACAATTCAATTCGCATCTGCCGCATTTATCGCGACGGAACAGATACCTAGAGTAAACCCTGTCGCGCACCTCGTTGCGCACCGAACAGATCCCGCTTGATGGGACCGGAGTCAGCGCTCAGGCGCCAACTCCGAAAGACAGGAGTTAGCCATGAACCGCCGCCATCTTCTCTCCGCCCTGGCCCTCACGCTCGCCGTGTCCGCTCCGGCCTTCGCCGATTCGGGCACGCCGCACGCCGGCGACTACGGCAACACGTCGTGGTACTCGCAGCACAACGGCCCGCGCACGCGCGCCGAAGTGAGCGCGGAAGTCGAGCAGGCCCGCAAGGACGGCACGCTCGCGTACCTGCGCAAGGCGAATTCGTACCCGCAAGGGCTCGAACTCGCGCAAGGCCCGTATCGCTCGTTGCCGGAAAGCAACCAGCTCGCCGGCGGAGGCCGGTAAACGCGCAACGCCGCGCAGCGGGGTGCCCCGTGCGCGGCGTCGCGACACACCTATCGACGATTCGCTGAGTCAGTTAGTTGCAGGAGCACATGATGAACGACCAACTTCCTTCGCCGCTCGATCATTGGGACGACACCACGCCGGTGTGGACGCCTTTCCGTTCGGCCCCGCACTCGCATTGACCACCGACCGAGCCGTCGCCTGACGCTCAACGGCGCGGCACCCCGTCGCGCCACTCGCCCCAGTGCGTCACGATGTCCTGCACGAGCGGGTTGCCCGCGCGATACAGGTTTTCGGTCGCGGGGGCGAAGCCGCCCTGGTCCGCGTAGTTCAGCAGGTTGTCCGCACTCGTCTGCCCCGCATACGGCCGGTCGAAATCGGAGCCGGTACGCAGCACCGCGACGCGCGACAGGTCGACCCGCTTCACGCTCGCCGCGCGCTTGAGCGCTTCATACGTCGCGTTGTCTTCCTGTGCGGTCATGCAGTAGGTGCCCTTGCCGTCGGTCAGGATCTTCGTCCACTGGCGCGCGCGCTCGCCGATCAGCGTGCCCGAGAACCACGTGTTGCCCGATGACGTATCGCACTGGATCACCGTCGGCGGCCGGTTCGCCGGCGCATACGTGAACTTCGCGCGCGCGGCCTGCGCCTGTGCGCTGTCGGCGAGCACGACGTTGCGCGACAGCGCGACCGCGGCGTCGGTGAGCTGCGGGTTGAGCTGGAACACCTCGGTACGGTAGTCGAGCGGCGGCTTGTCGTTCGGGCTCTTCGTGTTGATGCCGAGAAAGCCGGTATTCCAGCCGGCCGGAATCTCGCGTGCATCGAGCTCCCACTGCAGACTGAAATCGACGAGGTACTTCGACCACGCGGCCGAGCCGACCGTGCCTTGCGCGGGGTCGACGCCCGCGATGCCGGAGATCAGGAAATACGTGCGGCGCAGATCGAAGCGCTGCGAGAATGTGAGCGCCATGATCGTCGCCGACGCGTTCGCATAACCCATGCCGGTCGTGACCACGCACACGTCCTGCTTGTTGCAGTGGACGTTCGGGTAGTCCGGCGACAGGCCGGGCACGGCGATGTCGCGCCACGGGCCGAGCCGGTCGAGCCAGGCCTGGCCCTCCGGCCCGAACATCGTGATGATCATGACCTTGACCGGGCGGCCCTGTGCACCGGTCTCGGCGAATGCATTGTTGCCCGCGTTGTTGCCCTGGTTGTCCTGCGCGATCGACGGCGCGGTTGCACAGGCTGCGAGCGAGAATGCAGCGGCGGAAAGAATGGAGCGAGTCAGCATCGGCGTTCCTTGTTTCGATGATGTTGGGTGAGAACGGCTCTCGTAGACTGCGCGACGGAGTATAGAACGGGCGTGCACGTTGCGGAACCCGACTACGAAACGACTCCCCGTGTTTCGTGCGACCGTGCGCGTGTTGCGCAATGCGACGTGCGTCGTCGGTTTCGCACCGTCGCCGTGCATGACAACCATCAGGAATGCTATCGGGTTGGCAGGAACGAATGCCTGCCGACATGCCGCTGCGTATCGCACCCGTCGACATCGATTTCGGCCGGCTCCCCGAACCGCTACACGCGCACGAGCCCCGCGATGCCGTAACCGAGCACGACCAGCGCGGCGACCAGATGGCTCGCCGCGAGGCTGCCGGCGAACACGCACGCGGCGCCAAGCAGCCAGTGGCGATGCGCACCGGCGGCAGCCGTCGCATAGCCATAGAACAGCAGGATGGTGAGCGGATTCGCGAGCGTGACGAAGAACATCGATGTGAACGGGCGCGTGCCCGGCGGCCGCGCATCGCCGTCGAGCGTGCGGCGCCGATCCCGCAGCGCCTGCCACAGCATCCGCGTGCCCATTGCGAGCAACACGAGCGCACCAACGACACGAAACAGCGACAGATGCGCCGCGAGCGTGCTCGCCAGCATCGCGCCGAGCGTGAACGCGACGACCGCGTAGCAGCCGTCGGCCGTCGCGACACCCACCGCCGCGCGCACGCCGCTGGCGGTGCCGGCGCGCATCCCGTAGTTCGCGATCATCAGCGCAACGGGCCCGACCGACAGCGCGATCATCAGCCCGAACAGGAAATCGTTCATCGGTCGTCGATGCCTTCGATGGAAGGCACCGATTCTAGCGAACGCAAAAATCTCCGCTGCGGCGATTCGGCGTCACGCGACATCGACGCGCGCAGGCCCGTCCACCATCTCGCCGATCACGCCCGCGCGGTCGAAGCCGTCGGCACGGAAGCATGCGAGCACGTCGTCGACGGCCTCGGGCGCGCACGCGACCAGCAGGCCGCCCGACGTCTGCGGGTCGGTCAGCAGCGCCTGCGCGACGGGCGGCAGCGTGTCGGCCAGTCGAACGTCCGCGCCGTACGCGGCCCAGTTGCGGCCCGACGCGCCGGTGAACACGCCGTCGGCCACGAACGCCTCGACGCCCGCGAGCCACGGCAGCGACGCGTAGTGCACGCGCGCGGTGAGGTGCGCGCCACGTGCGAGCTCGAGCGTGTGACCGAGCAGCCCGAAGCCCGTGACGTCGGTCAGCGCATGCACGCCCGGCAGCGCGGCGAGGTCGGCGCCCGGACGGTTCAGCTTGGTGGTCGTCGCGACCATCTGCGCGTAACCCGCGGCATCGAGCTGGTTCTTTTTCAGCGCGGCCGACAGCACGCCGACGCCGAGCGGCTTGCCGAGCACGAGCACGTCGCCCGCACGCGCGGCCGCGTTGCGCTTCACGCGCGACGGATGCACGACGCCGATCGCCGCGAGCCCGTAGATCGGCTCGACCGAATCGATCGAATGGCCGCCCGCCACCGGAATGCCGGCGTCCGCGCACACCGATTCGCCGCCGCGCAGCACGGCCGCGATCGTCTCGTGCGGCAGCACGTTGATCGGCATCCCGACCAGCGCGAGCGCGAGGATCGGCTTGCCGCCCATCGCATACACGTCGGACAGCGCGTTGGTCGCGGCGATGCGGCCGAAGTCGAACGGATCGTCGACGATCGGCATGAAGAAGTCGGTGGTCGCGACGATCGCCTGCTCGTCGTTGAGACGGTAGACGGCCGCGTCGTCGGACGTCTCGGTACCGACCAGCAGATCCGGGAACAGCGCGGGCGGCGTCGCGCGCTTCAGCAGCTCGGACAGCACGCCCGGCGCAATCTTGCAGCCGCAGCCGCCGCCGTGCGACAGGCTCGTGAGGCGCGGAACGGCAGGCTGGGCTTGGGTGGCTTCGGTCATCGTCGGCATCCGGTGAATAACAACACGACATTATCGACAATTCCGTGCGAGTGCGCCCGATACCCACATAATGGCGGCGCACTCCCCGCTCCCGCTGCCGCCCGCACCTTCGTCCATGGATCACCTCTTCATCGGCCTCGTGCTGTGCTCCGCGTTGCTGCACGCCATCTGGAATGCCTTCCTCCACGTCAGCGAAGACCGGCTCGTACAGCTCGGCACGATGTCGCTGCCCTATTTCGCGATCGGCATCGCCGGCGTCGTGCTGCTGCCCGCGCCGGCACCCGCCGCGTGGCCGTATATCGTCGCGTCGGCCGCGCTCGAGGTCGCGTACTGCTTCACGCTGGCGCGCGCCTATCGCAGCGGCGAGTTCGGGCAGATCTATCCGATCGCGCGCGGGATCTCGCCGCTGCTCGTGTCGGTGCTCGCGCTCGCCTTTCTCCACGAACAGCCGACCCCGTTCGGCTTCGCGGGCATCGCGCTCGTGTCGTTCGGCATCATGTCGCTCGCGCTGCGGCGCGGCTTCCGGTTCTCCGGTGAAGGCGTACCGTTTGCGCTGCTCACGGGCGTGTTCATCGCCGCGTATTCGATCTGCGACGGCATCGGCTCGCGCGTGTCCGGCAGTGCGCTCGGCTACATCGCGTGGGTGTACGTGCTGTGGAGCGTGCCGCAGTTCGTGCTGGTCTGCGCGGTACGTGGCGGCCCGCGCGCGGTACTCGCCTCGCGCACGGCGCTCACGCAGGGCGCGATCGCCGGCACGATCTCGCTCGCCGCATACGGGATCGTGATCCTCGCGTACCGGTACCTGCCGGTCGGGACGGTGTCGGCGCTGCGTGAAACGAGTTCGATCTTCGCGGTCGCGATCGGCTGGCTCGTGATGCGCGAGCGGCCCGGCGCGCAGCGGCTTGCCGCGTGCGCGCTGGTGGTCGTGGGCGCGGCGCTGATCCGCCTGTAGGCGGTGCGCGCGACACGCGTTCGTCTGCAGGTTGTGCGATCCGCCAGGCGTCAAACCGCGACCGCCACCCCGCCGAATGCCCGCTCGTCGATCGCCTCGGCGAGCGTCGCGAACGCCGTCGCGATCTCGTCCTCCGGCACGCACGCATAACCGAGCAGCAACCCCGACGCCGCGCGTTCGCGGTCCGCGTAATAACCCGACAACGGTCGCACGACGATATTGCGTTCGAGTGCGGCCTGCGCGACCGCACGATCGTCGACGCCTTCCGGCAACTGCGTGACCAGATGCAGCCCGGCATCGCTGCCGAGCGCGTGCAGCGTGTCGCCATAGCGTTGCGCGACCGCGTCGAGCAGCACCTCGCGGCGCTGCCCGTACAGCGTGCGCATCTTGCGGATATGCGACACGAAGTGCCCTTCCGCGATGAATTCGGCAAGCACCGCCTGCTGCAGCAACTGCCCTTCGCGGTACAACTCGGCGCTCGCGGTCGCGAAACTTTCCGCGAGCGGCTCGGGCGCGACCAGGTAGCCGACCCGCAGCCCCGGGAACAGCGTCTTGCCGAAACTGCCGACGTAGATCACCTGCCCGGCCGTGTCGAGCCCCTGCAGCGACGCAAGCGGACGGCTGCCGTAGCGGAATTCGCTGTCGTAGTCGTCCTCGATGATCCAGCAACCGTGCTGGCGTGCGTATTCGAGCAGCATCCGCCGCCGCGCGAGGCTCATCACCATCCCGAGCGGATACTGGTGCGACGGCGTGACGAGCATCAGCTTCGGCGGTTCGGCGAGATCGGCCGCCGACGGGGCGATGCCTTCCTCGTCGACCGGGATCGGCCGCGTCGTCAGCCCGGACACGTTCAGCACGCTGCGCACGCCCCAGTAGCACGGGTCCTCGGTCCAGATCGCGTCGCCCGGGTCGGTCAGCAGCCGTACCGCGAGGTCGATCGACTGGTGGATGCCGGTCGTAATCACGATCTGCTCGGGCGTGCAGCGCACCGAGCGCGACGTGCGCAGGTAATCGGCCAGCGCCTCGCGCAGCAGCGCGAGCCCGCCGCCCGGCGCGTAGGTCAGCAGGTCAGGGCGCAGCCGCCGCCAGTATTTGTTGTGCAGCCGCGTCCACACGCGCGCGGGAAAGCGCGACACATCGGGCACGCCCGGCATGAACGCGCCGCCCTGCCGTTTCGACACGCCGGCCCCTTCGACGAGCCGCGTGCCGCGCGCCGACAGCCGCCGCGCGGACGGCTGCACGAACGCCGGGTGGGTGGCGGCCGCGTCGGGCGGCGCGCCGACGATCTCGTCGGGCGCGCTGTCGGCCACGAACGTACCGCGGCCGGTCGCCGAGTTCACATAACCTTCGAGTGCAAGCTGTTCGTAAACTTGCGTGACCGTGTTGCGCGCGATCCCGAGTTCGGCCGCGAGGAGCCGCGACGACGGCACGCGCGTGCCGGCCGGCAGTTCACGCGACAGGATCGCCTGTTGCAGCAGCCGGTGAAGCTGCCGGTAGATCGGCTGTTCGCCGCCTCGCACGAGGCGCTGCGCCAGCCAGTCCGACAACACGCTCGCGCGCATGATTGGCTCCTGAATATTTATTGAAATGGCTCTGATTGCCAGAGCCAAATGTGATTATAGTCGCCTCCATGGGCTGTCGAAGCGCCCGATTTTCACCTCACCGGAAAGAACATCAAGGAGATGACCGTGAAGAATGCCGACCTGCAGGCCCGCAAGAACGCCGCCACCCCGCGCGGCGTCGGCGTGATGTGCGATTTCTACGCAGCCCGCGCCGAGAACGCGGAACTGTGGGATGTCGAAGGCCGCCGCTTCATCGATTTCGCCGCCGGCATCGCGGTGCTGAACACCGGCCACCGCCACCCGAAGATCGTCAAGGCGATCGCGGACCAGCTGAACAACTTCACGCACACCGCTTACCAGATCGTCCCGTACGCGTCGTACGTCGAGCTGGCCGAGAAGATCAACGCACGCGCGCCGGGCGATTTCCCGAAGAAGACCGCGTTCTTCACGACCGGCGCGGAAGCCGTCGAGAACGCGATCAAGATCGCACGCGCGGCCACCGGCCGTCCGGGCGTCATCGCCTTCTCGGGCGGTTTCCACGGCCGCACGATGATGGGCATGGCGCTGACCGGCAAGGTCGCCCCGTACAAGCTGAACTTCGGCCCGTTCCCGGGCGACGTGTTCCACGCGCCGTACCCGAACGCCGTGCACGGCGTGACGACGGCCGACTCGATCAAGGCGATCGAGATGCTGTTCAAGGCCGACATCGATCCGAAGCGCGTCGCCGCGATCATCTTCGAACCGGTCCAGGGCGAAGGCGGCTTCAACCCGGCGCCGGCCGAATTCGTGCGCGCGCTGCGCAAGATCTGTAACGAACACGGCATCCTGCTGATCGCCGACGAAGTGCAGACGGGCTTCGCGCGTACCGGCAAGCTGTTCGCGATGCAGCACTACGACGTGCTGGCCGACCTGATCACGATGGCGAAGAGCCTCGCGGGCGGCATGCCGCTGTCGGGCGTCGTCGGCCGCGCCGACCTGATGGACGCGGCAGCACCCGGCGGCCTCGGCGGCACGTATGCGGGCAACCCGCTGGCCGTCGCATCGGCGCATGCCGTGCTCGAGATCATCGACGAAGAGAAGCTGTGCGAGCGTGCCACGCAACTCGGCGACGTGCTGAAGGCGAAGCTGAACGCGCTGCAGGCCGACGTGCCGCAGATCGCCGACGTGCGCGGCCCGGGCGCGATGATCGCGGTCGAGTTCCTGAAGCCGGGTTCGGGCGAGCCGGATGCGGAATTCACGAAGCGCGTGCAGGCACGTGCGCTCGAGCGCGGCCTGCTGCTGCTCGTGTGCGGCGTGTACTCGAACGTCGTGCGCTTCCTGTTCCCGCTGACGATCCCGCAGGCCGTGTTCGACGAAGCGCTCGTGATCCTCGAGGAAGTGCTGAAGGAAACGGTCGGCGTGCCGGCCTGAGTTCCTGCCTTCTGAATGCGCCGCCGCCGTCGTCAAGACGGCGGCGGCCTTTTTATCCGTCATCTTCAAAGCAGGCGATTCATATGAGCACTGTTCAGGAAACCCTGGCACTGAAAGATCCGTCGCTGTTCCGCCAGCAGGCGTACGTCAACGGCGAATGGCAAGGCGCGACGAACGGCGAGACGTTCGAAGTCCGCAACCCGGCGACGGGCGGCCTGCTCGGCACGGTGCCGGCGATGGGCACGGCCGAGACGCGTCACGCGATCGAAGCCGCGAACGCCGCATGGCCGGCGTGGCGCAAAAAGACCGCGAAGGAACGCGCGGTCGTCCTGCGCAAGTGGCACGACCTGATGATGGAAAACGCCGACGACCTCGCGCTGATCCTGACGACCGAGCAGGGCAAGTCGCTGGCCGAAGCGAAGGGCGAGATCGGCTATGCCGCATCGTTCCTCGAATGGTTCGCGGAAGAAGGCAAGCGCGTGTATGGCGACACGATCCCGACGCCGGCGAGCGACAAGCGCATCGTCGTGACGAAGGAAGCGATCGGCGTGTGCGCGGCGATCACGCCGTGGAACTTCCCGGCGGCGATGATCACGCGCAAGGTCGGCCCGGCGCTCGCCGCGGGCTGTCCGATCGTCGTGAAGCCGGCCGAGGCGACGCCGTTCTCCGCGCTCGCGATGGCCGTGCTGGCCGAGCGTGCGGGTGTGCCGGCCGGCGTGTTCAGCGTCGTCACGGGCGACCCGAAGGCGATCGGCGGCGAGCTGACGTCGAACCCGATCGTGCGCAAGCTGTCGTTCACCGGCTCGACGCCGGTCGGCCGCCTGCTGATGTCGCAATGCGCGGCGACGGTCAAGAAGGTGTCGCTGGAGCTTGGCGGCAACGCGCCGTTCATCGTGTTCGACGACGCCGATCTCGACGCGGCCGTGCAGGGCGCGATCGCATCGAAGTACCGCAACAGCGGCCAGACCTGCGTGTGCACGAACCGCTTCTACGTGCATGAAGCCGTGTACGACCAGTTCGCGCAGAAGCTCGCGGCTGCCGTCGGCCAGTTGAAGGTGGGCCGCGGCACCGAGCCGGGCGTCACGCAAGGCCCGCTGATCAACGAAGCAGCGGTGCTGAAGGTCGAGGCGCACATCGAGGACGCGCTCGCAAAGGGCGCGACCGTCGTGACGGGCGGCAAGCGCCACGCGCTGGGCCACGGCTTCTTCGAGCCGACCGTGCTGACGGGCGTCACGCCGGCGATGAAGGTCGCGAAGGAAGAGACGTTCGGGCCGCTCGCGCCGCT
Source organism: Burkholderia sp. AU4i (assembly GCF_000466765.1). Taxonomy (NCBI): domain Bacteria; kingdom Pseudomonadati; phylum Pseudomonadota; class Betaproteobacteria; order Burkholderiales; family Burkholderiaceae; genus Burkholderia; species Burkholderia sp. AU4i. The sequence goes on from NZ_ASSI01000009.1 coordinate 30,964, forward strand.
GTTCAAGTTCGGCAGCGACGACGAAGTGATCCGCCTCGCGAACGACACCGAGTTCGGCCTCGCCGCTTACTTCTACAGCCGCGACATCGGCCGCGTGTGGAAGGTCGCCGAAGCGCTCGAATACGGGATGGTCGGCGTGAACACCGGCCTGATCTCGAACGAAGTCGCACCGTTCGGTGGCGTGAAGCAATCGGGCCTCGGCCGCGAAGGCTCGCACTACGGCATCGACGACTACGTCGTGATCAAGTACCTCTGCCTCGCCGTCTGACGGTTCAGGGCCTGGCACCGCTTCGGTGACAGGCCCTCCTGACCGCCCGGCCGGAACCGGGCGGTCCGACGCGGGCCGGCGTCCCTCTCCGTCGTGCCCGCGTCGCCTCGATACGCATGAGATCGCCACGCTCTGCGTACCCTGTTTCGATCGCTGTATCCGCCGATACGTCATATCGCGCGCGAATCTCGGTCAAGTCTCGTTTCCCATTTCAGTGCAAGCCGCTGGGTAGAGCGTTCCGCCTCGATGCGGGGTGCACGCGCTTGAACACTTCCCCTGACAACCCGGTGTGCGCAGAGTCAGCACACGCAGTCGCCGCTACAGCTGGTGACGCCGTGACACATGTTCACAGTCGCCGGCGTGAAGTACGAGTGGGTGGTTTCCCGGTCGCGCTCTGCTCGCCCCCTTCGCCTCAGCCTCGACGATCGCTTCACATCATCAACTTCCATTGGACTCCAAAATAAAAATCGTACTCGTTCTATAGACGAGGAAAATCTTACCGGCCACTGTCTGTAGCTCATCCATACACAAGGCATCCGAGTCCATGAAAGAAGAGCATGCCGCCTGCCCTTACTTTCTTCGCTCGTTGATCCGTCTTTACGCGACGGTGCAGCGGCTACACACGCCGCCGATCGTCGCAGTTGAAGATGTCACGATCGATCAATACGCGATTCATGGCCCGGAGTCAGTCGATTGGGTTTTTGCGAACCTGGATTGAGGAGATGACCATGAGCCGACGAGCAATCAGGAACGGTGACGCTACGACGACAGGCGGAATCGTCATCGCTGGCACAGCAAGCATATTCGTGGACGACAAGCACATTGCGTTAGACGGCGACAAAGCGACGTGTGGAAATTGCGAGGGAAGGTTCCCGATAGCGGGAAGCGCGGTATCCGTCGTCGGTGACGGACGTGCCGTAGCCGTCGAGGGCGACGCGGTACTTTGTCCATGCGGTCAAAACTTTTTAGTCGCGAGCAACAACTGCATGTTTTTCATTGGCAGCAGCAGCGGCCATCGCTCGGCGCCCCCGTTCACCGGATATTCGGCATTCGCACCCACGCGCTACGCGCCGGCATCGGACATTTACAGCGATCAATTTGTGATCCGCGACGTGAGGACGAAGCAACCGTTAAGCAACGTACGCTATTGGATCAAGGATCGATCCGGAAACGTGCATGCATCCGGCGTGAGTGATCGGCACGGCTGTACCGTGCGCGTACGAACCGAACATGCGGAAGCATTGAAGCTTGTAATCGAGGACTGATACGATGGGAAACCAAACTACCGTCGCCGAGACAACAACAAACACCACCGCAGGATCGCAGACATTTGCCGATGTTGACTTGCGACCGATCTGCGAAAACATGACCAACTCGGAATTCCGCAAGGTTTTTTCCGTAGCGCAAGGACGAGCGATTGACCGGTTGACGATCCGCATTGCTGATTTACAAAAGTGGTCGAAGGTCGATAAGGGCCGGGTATTCAAATGGTTCGGTCGAAACGACGAGCGCACGCGTATGCACCTACTCACCGGCCTGACGAAAGTGCTTGCCGTGGTTCGAGCATTCAACGAGAACAATGTGGTTCGAAGCGGCAGCGCTGGCGATCTTGCGACGGGTTGCACGCCTCACCCACGAGGAACGACAAACTAGGCCACCCACGTATGCGCGCCGGACACGGCAACCCACACGATCGCCATCAGTGGGCGATTCTGCACGATGCGCCCGTGGACAGCGAACGCTGATTCACACGTGTCAACTATCATTCACGAAGCCACCCATTTCCAAGACACCATGTCGTCGACCGATGACCAATACACGATTACGCCCTTGCTCCCCGGTTGGGGACGGTCAAACCCAGACTTGGCAATCAACAATGCCGACAGCATCGCGGGGTACGTTGTTGACATTGAATAAGGTCGTCACTGCCGCCGCGCTCGTGTTGAGCTGCGCACATACGGCGTTCGCATGCGATGGTCCGTCGAACATGCCCGGTTGGGATTTTGATGTTGGATTCGACAACAATTCAAGCGACCTATCTACCTCCGAACTGGCGAAGCTCTCCGTATGGTCGAACAACATGCGCAATCGCTTCCCCATTGTCGATGTGGTGTCGGTTGTCGGATTGGCCGAACCGACGGAACGAAGCGCGCAAGAGCTTGCGCACCGACGCGCAGCGAACGTCAAAAGCGCGCTAGATCAATTCTTGATTCGGGGCGAACGAAATTCGATGATCGCGCGAATCTACAAACTGCCGTTTCCCCGGAGCGAGTTTGACGACAACGGGCGGCGCGTCGAGATCACATTCGGCCCGGGGTGCCCCAACCACTGTTGCCCGAACCTGAATCCCATACCCAGGGCGCAATGACATAGCAGGACACGCCCAAACCGGCCCGCACAACGCGGGCCGGCTTCCTCCTGCTTCACGCGCCCCCACCATCACCGAAACACGTTCACCGCCTCCACCAGCCGCGTCGCCTGCTGCTTCAGGCTCTCCGATGCCGCCGTGCTCTGCTCGACCAGTGCCGCGTTCTGCTGCGTGATGTTGTCCAGGTGCACCACCGCCTGGTCGACCTGCGCAACCCCCGTGCTCTGCTCGGCCGTCGACGAGCTGATCTCCGCGATCAGATCCGACACGCGCTTCACCTGCGTGACGATGTCCTCCATCGTCTTGCCCGCGCCGTCGACGATCCGCGCGCCCGATTCGACGCGCTCGACGCTCGCGCCGATCAGCGTCTTGATCTCCTTCGCCGCGTTCGCGCTGCGCTGCGCGAGCGCCCGCACCTCGCCCGCCACCACCGCGAAACCGCGCCCCTGATCGCCGGCGCGCGCCGCTTCAACGGCCGCATTCAGCGCCAGGATGTTGGTCTGGAACGCGATGCCGTCGATCACGCCGATGATGTCCGAGATCTTTCGCGAGCTGGCGGTGATGTCGTTCATCGTCGCGACGACCTCGCTCACCGCCTGGCCGCCGCGCCCGGCCGCTTCGCTCGCCGACACCGACAACTGGTTCGCCTGCAGCGCCGTCTCCGCATTGCTCGACACGGTCGCCGTCATCTCGGCCATCGATGCGGCCGTCTGCTGCACGCTCGTCGAAGCCTGCTCGGTACGCGCGCTCAGGTCGTTGTTGCCCTGCGCGATCTCGTTGCTCGCGCGCTGCACGTTCAGCACCTGTTCGCTGACATCGTCGACGAGCCAGCGGAACATCAGCCCGAGCTGGTTGATCGTGCGCAGCGTCATGCCGATCTCGTCGACACGATTCATCCGCACGCCGCTGCGGCTCTCGCCGGTCGCGACGCGCAACGCCTCGTCGCGCAACTGCACGAGCGGGCGCGCAATCTGCGCATCGAGCCACAGCCCCGCGGCCACCGCGGCGCCGGCCGTCACCGCCGCGAACGCGGCGAGCCCGCCACCGGCCAGCCCGCACGCCCATGCGCCAGCCACCACGACCGGCGCAAACCCGCACAGCGCCGCATGGAGCCGCGCGCGCACCGACATCGTCTGGAACAGCGACGTGAAACCGGCCACGCCCTTGCGGACGATCAACCCCTTGTGAAAATGCCGGTTGCCGGCCCGCCCTTCGCGGAAGTCCTTGTAGAGCGCCTCCGCGGCCGCGATCTCGTCGCGCGTCGCCTTCGTGCGCACCGACATGTAGCCCTTCGGCTCGCCGTTGCGCATCACGGGTATCGCGTTCGCACGCACCCAGTAGTGGTCGCCGTTCTTGCGGCGGTTCTTCACGAGCGCGGTCCACGGCTCGCCGCCCTTGAGCGTCGCCCACATGTCGGCGAACGCCTCCTTCGGCATGTCCGGATGCCGCACGACGTTGTGCGGCTGGCCCTCGATCTCTTCGGGAGAAAATCCGCTGACCTGGATGAATGCCGCGTTCGCGTAGGTAATGTAGCTGTTCGCGTCGGTGGTCGACATCAACGTCGCGTCGTCGGGAAAATCGAATTCGCGTTGCGTGACGGGCTGGTTGTTGCGCATGGTGTGGAGCTCCGGGTAACGGATCTTGCGTCCGCTTGTCGATTGATTCGCGACCCTGCACATTGCGGTCAATCCGCATGCGCATTGGTCATGCTCCTGCACTTTCGGCAACTTCTACGAAAACATTATGCCTTGCCCGGGTAAATATGCATTAAAAATGCATCACCTTGTCTTTACCGAACAATTCGTTTACTGATGAAACTAAACACCATGACAGGCAACGGTTTTCCGGATATTCGTCTGATTAATTCGCGTAATTCGCCAAAATCGATTCAATGCATAAATGCAGGATCTTGAATACGAATATTTCTCGTTTCGCGCATTTTGATTGAATCGAAAAACCTGAACGCGCATTGCGCGCGTCAATCACGATGTCACGATGCATCGATCGGGCGCGCACATGGCGTGCGCGCCCCGACGATCACCGGAACACGTTCACCGCATCCACGAGACGCGTTGCCTGTTGCTTCAGGCTCTCCGATGCCGCCGTGCTCTGCTCGACCAGCGCCGCGTTCTGCTGCGTGATGTTGTCCAGGTGCACCACCGCCTGGTCGACCTGCGCAACCCCCGTGCTCTGCTCGGCCGTCGACGAGCTGATCTCCGCGATCAGATCCGACACGCGCTTCACCTGCGCGACGATGTCCTCCATCGTCTTGCCGGCCTCGTCCACGCGCCGCGCGCCCGACTCGACGCGCTCGACGCTCGCGCCGATCAGCGTCTTGATCTCCTTCGCCGCGTTCGCGCTGCGCTGCGCGAGCGCCCGCACCTCGCCGGCAACCACCGCGAAGCCGCGCCCCTGTTCGCCGGCGCGGGCCGCTTCCACGGCCGCGTTCAGCGCCAGGATGTTGGTCTGGAACGCGATGCCGTCGATCACGCCGATGATGTCCGAGATCTTTCGCGAGCTGGCGGTGATGTCGCTCATCGTCGCGACGACCTCGCCCACCGCCTGCCCGCCGCGCCCGGCCGCTTCGCTCGCCGACATCGCGAGCCGGTTCGCCTGCAGCGCGGTCTCCGCGTTGCTGTCGACGGTCGCCGTCATCTCGGCCATCGACGCAGCCGTCTCCTGCACGCTCGACGCCGCCTGCTCGGTGCGCGCGCTCAGGTCGTTGTTGCCCTGCGCGATCTCGTTGCTCGCGCGCTGCACGTTGTGCACCTGCTCGCTGACGTCGTCGACGAGCCAGCGGAACATCAGCCCGAGCTGGTTGATCGTGCGCAGCGTCATGCCGATCTCGTCGACGCGGTTCATCCGCACGCCGCGCCGGCTTTCGCCGGTCGCGACGTTCAGCGCCTGGTCGTGCAGCCGCTTCAGCGGACGCACGATCTGCGCATCGAGCCACAGGCCGGCCGCCGCCGCCACGCCGACCGCCACGCCGGCAAATGCCGCGAGGCCGCCACCGGCGAGCCCGCACGCCCAGCCCGCGCCGACGACCGCCGGCGCAAGCACGCACAGCGCCGAATGCACGCGCGCCCGCACCGACATCGTCTGCGACAGCGACGCGATACGCAGCAGCCCCGTGCGGATCACCAACCCCTTGTGGAACCGGCGCTGGCCGGCCTTGCCGTCGCGGAACGCGCGATACAGCGCATCGGCGGCCGCGCTCTCGTCGTGCGGCGCCTTCGTGCGCACCGACATGTAGCCCTGCGGCTCGCCGTTGCGCATCACGGGTATCGCGTTCGCGCGCACCCAGTAATGATCGCCGTTCTTGCGGCGGTTCTTCACGAGCGCGGTCCACGGTTCGCCGCGCTGGAGCGTCGCCCACATGTCGGCAAACGCCTCGCGCGGCATGTCCGGGTGGCGCACGACGTTGTGCGGCTGGCCGACGAGTTCCTCGGTCGTGAAGCCGCTCACCTGCGCGAACGTCGTGTTGGCGTAGGTGATGATGCTGTCTGCATCGGTCGTCGACATCAGCGTGACGTCGTCGGGAAAATCGAATTCCTGTTGGGTAACGGGCTGGTTATTACGCATGCAAGGCTCCGAAAGGCGGATCTGTCGTCCGCGTCGCGCTGAAATCACGCTCAGTAGCCGAAAAACGGTTTATCGCTTAACGACGGTCTTCATCTTACTGTCGGCATATCGGGGAAAAACCTTACCCTTTCCTCGCATAAAATATCCAATTCGCCCGCCGCCATGATTTCGATCAAATAATCCGGCAATAATCGCCGCGAGCGTTCATCCGGGTGTCACGCCACGCTGCGCGACGACGTCGCGCGGCAGACCAACGCCATCAGCCGTTGCGCGCGGCGAAACGATTCCGTTTATCCTGCTCCATTCAACCGGTATTCGAATTCGATGAAAAAGGCATTACACGAACTGAATCGGCTGTCCTGGAATAGCGCGACAGTCGCGCATAACAGCCACAAAGGCGATCAGGCCGCGTTTTTCCGCGCGGGCGGCTCGACGCTCTATCCGGAAGAACGCGAACTGCTCGGCGACGTCGGCGGGCTGCGGCTCCTGCACCTGCAGTGCAACGCGGGGCAGGACACGCTGAGCCTCGTGCGCGAGGGCGCGGATGTGACGGGCGTCGACATCTCCGACGAAGCGATCGCCTTCGCACGGCAACTGTCGGCCGACGCGGGCCTGCCCGCGCGTTTCGAGCGCGCCGACGTGCTCGACTGGATGCCCGAGGCCGCCGCGCGCGGCGAGCGCTTCGATCGCGTGTTCACGTCGTATGGCGCGATCTGCTGGCTGTCCGACCTGAACGCGTGGGCGCGCGGAATCGCCGCGCTGCTCGCGCCGGGCGGCCGTTTCGCGATGGTCGAGTTCCATCCGTTCGCGCTGTATTTCGACGAACAGTGGAAGCCGCACTATGACTATTTCAAAAGCGACGCGACCGAGGAACCGGCAGGCGTCGGCGATTACGTCGCCGTATCCGGCACGGGGCTCGGCGCGCAGCACGACCATCCTGGCGTCGTCGATTTCGCGAACCCGCATCCGAGCTACGAGTTCATGTGGGGCATCGGCGAGGTCGTGAACGCACTCGTGTCGGCGGGGCTCACCATCGACCGCCTGACCGAATATCCGTATTCGAACGGCTGGAAGGGCTTCGACGGCATGCGCGAGCTGGACGGCCGCCGGATGGTGCCGCCCGCTCACATGCCGAGCCTGCCGCTGATGTATGCGATCGCCGCACATCGGGAGGCCGCATGACGCGCCGCACCGCCGCCGAACGCGACGCGCTTTCCGCACGCCCGCTCACGCGCGACGAAGTGCCGCTCGTGTGGACCATCGACCGGCGCGAGATCATCGAGCACCTGTACGTGCTGCGCGACGGCGCGCTGCATCTCGTTCCCGAGTTCTACGACGTCGGCGGCTGGCCGGAAGGTGAAGCCGACCACTACACGCCGATCCTGATCGACTGCCACGATCGCGGCGGCTGGTGCCTCGGCATGTTCGACGGCGAACGGCTCGTCGCGGCGGTCGTCGTCGACAGCCGGCCGCTCGGCCCGCACGGCGACATGCTGCAATTGAAGTTCCTGCACGTGAGCCGCGACTGGCGCGGCTGCGGGCTCGGCGAGCAGCTCTACCGCGCGGCCCGCGAGCAGGCGCGCGCGATGGGCGCCGCACGCCTGTACGTGTCCGCGACGCCGTCGCAGCGCACGATCGACTTTTACCTGCGGCTCGGCTTCACGGTCAGCACATCGCCCGACCCGGCGCTTTACGCGCTCGAGCCGGAAGACATTCATCTGGAAAGGTCGGTGGCCTGACGCTCCGGCACGCGGATGAAGCGCGGGATGTCCCGCCTTGCCTCATCTGCCATCGGCCATCGCGCAATTACGGAGAGCAAAATTGCAGGACGAAGCACAGCGACCAACCATGCAGAAGATCCTCGTCAGCATGTGCGTGGTCGGCCATCCGGTGCGTTACAACGGCTCGGCCAAGACCGCCGCGCACGCGGCACTCGAACGGTGGCAGCGCGAAGGGCGTCTCGTGCCCGTCTGCCCCGAACTGGCCGGCGGCTTCAGCGTGCCGCGCCCGCCCGCCGAAATCGCCGGCGGCGCATCGGGTCAGCAGGTGCTGTCGGGCGCCGCGCGCATCGTCGACGTGAACGGCACGGACGTGACAGCACCGTTCGTCGCCGGCGCGCAAACCGCGCTGGCCCTCGCGCGCGCGCACGGTTGCCGCTTCGCTATCCTGGCCGACGGCAGTCCGTCGTGCGGCAGCACGTTCATCCATGACGGGAGTTTCGGGAACCGGCGGCACGCGGGCGCCGGTGTCACGGCGGCGTTGCTGCGCGAGCACGGGATCGAAGTGTTCGCGGACACCGAGATCGACGCGCTCGAGGCGCGTCTCAGGGAGCTGTCGCAGGCCGGTTAACGACGATGCGCGGCACGAGCATCCTCGTGCCGCGCATCGTTTCCAAAGCGGCGAATCAGTCGAGCGGCGAAGCGGCTCGTGGCCGCCGCTTCGCCACGAGACATGAAACGCGGGTCAGACGCGTTCGATCGCGATCGCGATGCCTTGACCGACGCCGATGCACATCGTGCACAGCGCGAAGCGGCCGTTCGTGCGATGCAGCTGGTACATCGCGGTCGTCACGAGACGCGCGCCCGATGCGCCGAGCGGATGGCCCAGTGCGATCGCGCCGCCGTTCGGGTTCACGCGGGGATCGTCGTCGGCGACGCCGAGCATGCGCAGCACCGCGAGACCTTGCGACGCAAACGCCTCGTTCAGCTCGATCACGTCGAACTGGTCGATCGTCATCCCGAGCCGGGCGAGCAGCTTCTGCGTGGCGGGCGCGGGACCGATGCCCATCACGCGCGGCGCGACGCCGGCCGTCGCGATGCCCAGCACGCGAGCGCGCGGCGTCAGGCCGAAGCGCTTTGCGGTTTCCTCGTTCGCGAGCAGCAGCGCGGCGGCACCGTCGTTGACGCCCGACGCGTTACCGGCCGTCACCGAGCCGTCCGGACGCACGACGCCCTTCAGCTTCGCAAGCGTTTCGAGCGACGTCTCACGCGGATGCTCGTCGCGCGACACGACCACCGGATCGCCCTTCTTCTGCGGAATCGTGACCGACACGATTTCCTCGGCGAGCGTGCCGTCCTGCTGCGCACGCGCGGCCTTCTGCTGGCTGCGCAGCGCGAACAGGTCCTGGTCGGCGCGGCTGACGTTGTAGTCGACCGCAACGTTCTCGGCCGTCTCCGGCATCGAATCGACGCCGTACAGCTGTTTCATCAACGGATTGACGAAGCGCCAGCCGATCGTCGTGTCGTGGATGTCGGCCTGGCGCGCGAATGCGCTCGCGGCCTTGCCCATCACGAACGGCGCGCGCGTCATGCTCTCGACGCCGCCCGCGACCATCAGCGCGGCCTCGCCGGACTTGATCGCACGGGCGGCCACGCCGACCGCATCCATCCCGGAGCCGCACAGGCGGTTGATCGTCGAACCCGGCACGCCCTGCGGCAGCCCCGCGAGCAGCGCGGACATGCGGGCGACGTTGCGGTTGTCCTCGCCGGCCTGGTTCGCGCAGCCGTAGATCACGTCGTCGATCGCCGTCCAGTCGACGTCGCGGTTGCGCTCCACGAGCGCCTTGAGCGGCACCGCGCCCAGATCGTCGGCGCGCACGCCGGACAGTGCACCGCCGTAACGCCCGATCGGCGTACGGATCGCATCACACAGAAAAGCTTCGGTCATCAGTGTCTCCGCTCCCAGGACAGGCTGGGGAATGAACAGGGCGCGCCCCTTGCATTGCCCGCCGGGATGCGCTTAAATGTTCTATATACGAACATAAGATCGTGTATCGAACGTTCAACGCATCATAGGGAGTGCGGGGACGACCTGTCAAGCGCCCGGCCCGCCGTACGGTTGGCGTGTCGGGCCCCGTGCGCTATCTTCTCGGCTGCACGATTTTCCAGGCGCTCATGACTACCGAAGACACTCAGACGAAACCCGGCGACTCCTACGTACAGTCGTTTGCACGCGGCCTCGCGGTGATCCGCGCGTTCGACGCGGCCCGTCCGGAGCAGACGCTCACCGAAGTTGCCTCGGCCACCGGGCTCACGCGCGCGGGCGCACGCCGGATCCTGCTCACGCTGCAGACGCTCGGCTACGTCGAGGCCGACGGCCGGCTGTTCCGGCTCACGCCGAAGATCCTCGAGCTCGGCTTCGCGTACCTCACGTCGATGCCGTTCTGGAATCTCGCCGATCCCGTGATGGAGCAACTGTCCGAGCAGATCCACGAAAGCTGCTCGGCGGCCGTGCTCGACCGCACCGAGATCGTCTACGTGCTGCGCGTGCCGACCCGCAAGATCATGACGATCAACCTGTCGATCGGCAGCCGGCTGCCCGCGTACTGCACGTCGATGGGCCGCGTGCTGCTGTCCGCGCTCGACGACGCCGCGCTCGACGAAACGCTCGCGCAAAGCGGCATCCGCGCGCATACGCCGCGCACGATCACCGACCTCGGCGAACTGAAGGCGGCGATCGCACAGGTGCGCCAGCAGGGCTGGGCCGTGGTCGACCAGGAGCTCGAAGTGGGCCTGATGTCGCTGTCCGCGCCGATTCGCAACCGGCGCGGGCAGATCATCGCGGCGATGAACATCAGCGGCAACGCGCAGCGGCATACCGCGAAGCAGATGGTGAAGGAGTTTCTCGAGCCGCTGCAACAGGCCGCGCAGACGGTGTCGGAGCTGGTGGCGCGGCGCGGGTGAGCGCCGCCCCGCGCGCGGGCACGGATACAAGCACGCCGCGCGGCGTGAAACGACGCGCGGCGCCCTGTGTCGGCCGGCGCGACGGCGTTGTCCAGGACAGCCGCCTGCTCGCAGGCGTACCGGCGCGCCGGCGGCGTGCCGTGCTTCAGCCGTTGCCGGCGAATGCGTCGCCCATCGGCTTCATCCGGATGCCCGGGGCCAGCCGGGTCCAGGGCAACTCGGCCGGATCGGCCGTCATCGGGCCCGGCGCCGTGGCAACGAGCACCGCCTCGGCGATCCCCTGGAAATCGGCGCGAAAGTGCACCGAGCTCTTGTTGACGAGGATACGCATCGCTTCCGGCTCGACGCCGCCCACGCGATAGAGATTGCGGTCGAGCATCTGCGCCTTGCCGCTGCTCACCACGATCAGCACACCATCGATCCGCAGGCAGGCGACGGGGCCGATATCCGCGCGCATGCCGTTCATCATCGGGCCGTCGTACCGGCATACGCCGTCGGACAACTTCACGACCTCGAAACGCGCGTGGACCGGCTCGTCGCCGGGCACGCCGGAAACACCGCCGAGCGCCAGCTCGACGAACGCCCCGACCCCGGCGCGATGAGCCGCCGCCGCGGCAGCGGGGTCCCAGATCAGGCCGATCGCCGCCTCTCTCGCGCCATTGCGCAGCAATGCCCGCAGCATGCCCGTCGTGTTCGAGTCGCCGCCCGCGCCGGGGTTGTCCTGCGTATCGGCGATGACGACCGGCTTGTCGGCCCCGTCGGCAAGCCGCATCGCTTCGCGCACGGCGGCGTCGGGCGACAGGAACGGCACCTGCCACGCGGCCTCGTCCGCCAGCATCCTGTCGTAGAGTGCCTGCACGGCGGCCTCGGCCGACGCGGCGTCGTCGCCGTAACCCCAGATGACCGGGCCGCATTCGGGAAAATCGGCCGCCGGAAAACCCGGCGCGAACGACAGCGACGCCACGGCCCCGGTTTCCAGCGCCGCGAGCTCCGCATACATGCCGCGCGCAGGCTCGAGCAGCGTGCACATGCCGTTGATCGGGATCAGGAACGGCAGCCGCCGCACTGCGCGATGCAGCGGGCGGCTACCCGCCGCCCGCGAGACGAGCAGGCGCTCGAGCAGCACGGCCGCGCGTTCGCCGGTCTCGGCCATGTCGACATGCGGATAGGTGCGGAAGGCGACCAGCGCGTCGGCCTCGTGCAGCATCTTCGCTGTCACGTTGGCATGCAGGTCGAGCGACGCGACCACCGGCACGGCCGGGCCGACCACGGCGCGCACGCGCTCCAGCAACGTGCCTTCGCCGTCGTCGGTATGCTCGGCGACCATCGCGCCGTGCAGGTCGAGGTACACCGCGTCGTAGCCTCCGCTGCGAACCGCCGCGAGGATTTCGCCGGCAATGCGCTCGAACGCATCCTCGGTCACGTGGGCCGACGGGCTCGCGCCCGCCCAGATGACCGGCAGCAGGCTCCAGCCGCGTCGTTCCGCCGCGACGATGAATCCGCCCGCGGGAATGTTGACGTCGCGCAGGGCAAGCACGTCGTCGCCCCGCACCATGGCCGGGAAGCCCTCGCCGCGCTCGAAGTTTGCGTAAGCGGCTTTCGACGGCGCAAACGTATTGGTTTCATGCTGAAAGCCGGCAATCAAGATCCGCGTGTTCAAAAACGTGTCTCCGGAAACAGGTAGTCAAGGCACGGGCCGCGCCACGCCGCGACGGAGGTCGCGAGCGCCCGCGGGCCCGCGATATCACGCCGTCGCCAACGCGTCGTGCGGCGCGGGCAGCCGGTTCGCCACGAGCACCGCGGCGCCCGCGACCAGCAGCGCGACCATGACCAGCAGGCCGGCTGCCATGCTGCCCGTCGCCGAGTGGATCGCGCCGATGATGGTCGGGCTCAGGAAGCCGCCGATCAGGCCGATCGTATTGATCAGCGCGATGCCGCCCGCGGCCGCGTCGCCCTTCAGGTATTGCGACGGAATCGCCCAGAACACCGTGTACGCGGCCCAGATCATCGACGTGGCGATCGTCATGCCGACCAGCGAGACGACGAGATTGCCGTTGGCCGTCGTCGCCACGGCCAGCGCGATCGCGCCGATCAGGGCCGGCACGGCACTGTGGAAACGGCGTTCGCCGCGGCGGTCCGACCGGCGGCCGATGACGATCATCGCGATCGCGGCGCAGACGTACGGGATCATCGAGTACAGCCCGATCTGCATCGTGTCGGTCACGCCGTCGGCCTTGAGGATCGACGGCAGCCAGAAACTCACCGCGTAGATTCCGCAGATGATCGTGAAGTACGCGAACGCCAGCAGGTACACGCGCGGGTCGCGCAACACCTGTCCGAACGAGTGATGACCGGCGCCGGGTGCGTGCAGTTCGGCGGCGAGCAACCGCTTCTCGTCGCCGGTCAGCCAGGCTGCGTCGGCCGGCCGGTCGGACAGGACCTTGAGTGCGAGCGCGCCGAGCAGCACGCACGGCAGGCCTTCGACGATGAACATCCACTGCCAGCCGGCCAGGCCGTGGGCACCGGACAGCCCGGTCATCAGCCACGCCGACAGCGGCGAGCCGAAGGCGCCGCCGATCGGGCCCGCGAGCATCACGACCGCCATCACGCCCGCCATGCGGCGCTGGCCATACCAGTAGGTCAGGTAAAAGATCATCCCCGGCGCGAAACCGGCCTCGAACACGCCGAGCAGGAAGCGCATCCCGTAGAAGGTGGTCTCGTCGTGGACGAACATCATGCCCGCCGAGGTCAGGCCCCACAGCACCATGATCCGGCTGATGGTCTTGCGTGCGCCGATCCGCGGCAGCAGCAGGTTGCTCGGGATCTCGAACAGCACATAGCCGAGAAAGAAGATGCCCGCGCCCAGCCCGTACACCGCATCGGAGATCCCCAGGTCGCTCTGCATCGAGAGCTTGGCGAACCCGATATTCACGCGATCGAGATAGGCGAACGTGTAGCAGAGCAGCAGAAACGGCAGCAGGCGCCAGTTCAGCTTGCGATACAGGGCCTGATGCGCCGGGCTGTCGGGCGCGACCGGGTCTTGAGGGGATGGAATGGCGGACATGCGCTCTCCTTTAGGGCGTATTGCTTCGAATCCCGCATCGATGATCGACTCTGTTCGAATCGTCGAGGAGCCGAAAAAGCAGCGCAATAGCAACCTAAGCGAGTTATCGTTGCTCAACGAGCAACACTTCCACGGCAAACGGACCGACACCATGCGCGAACTGAACCAGCGCCGCCTGCGCTATTTCCATGAAGTCCTGACGCACGGCTCGATCCGCGGCGCGGCCGACAGCATCAACACGTCGCCGTCCGTCATCACGCGGCAGATCCGGCTGCTCGAGGAAGAAATCGGGGCGCCGCTGTTCGAGCGCCAGCCGCGCGGCGTCCGGCCGACCGAAGCCGCGGCGCACCTGCTCGAATACTGGCGCGGCTGCCGCTCCCAGCAGGAACTGTTCGAAGACCGCCTGCAGGCGCTGCACGGCCTGCAACACGGCCAGATCCGCATCGCCACCAGCGAAGGCTATATCGACTGCCTGATGGACGAGGTGCTCACCGACTTTTGCGCGCGCTATCCGAAGCTCGACGTCACCGTCGATATCCTTCCGGTCAGCACCTTGCTGCAGGAAGTCGCCGAGAGCCGCGCGCATATCGGCCTCGCCTACAATCCCCCGGCGCATCCGGACATCGAGTACGTCGCCACCGCGCCGCAGCCGGTGGTGGCGCTCGTGCATCCCGGGCACCCGCTCGCCGTGCGGGGCCGGCCCGTCGCGGTACACGAACTCGCCGGGTATCCGCTTGCGTTGATGCCGCCGGCGTTCGGTCTCGGGCAGGCCGTGCAGATGCTCGCCTATGCGGAAAACATCCAGCTCCACCCGACGCTGACCACCAATTCGCTGGCCGTGCTGCGCCACTTCGTCAGGCGCAACGACGGCGTCACGCTGCTCGCCGCGTTCGCGGCCTATCAGGAACTGGAGGCGGGAGAACTCGTCGCCGTTCCCGTCGCCCATCCGCTGCTCGAGGCAGCCAACGCGCGGCTGCTGGTCAAGGCCGGACGCACGCTCGGGGTGGCAGCCGATACGCTGCTGCGCGGCATCCTTCGGGACATGAAGATGTTTTCGGACGCGGGCGGCCGCAACCGCGGGACAACGGCGCGCGGCAAGTCAGGCAAGCGTGCTGCCGTGCGTCGCGGCGGGCCGTGAACGGCCCGGCTGACGATGCGGCCTGCGTCCGCCGACCCGGTGCAGGCCAGGATCGAGCGCCCAGCGATTATCTGAGGAAACCGAAGTTTCTCGACGATTTCGTACAGGTCGGGTTCGTCGCGCGCGACGCGCGCCGCTCGTCACGCGCCGAGCAACATCCCCTTGCGCACCGGCACGGCACCCGTCACGCGGCCGAGCGGCGCGCCGGCCGTGACGAAACGAATCGCGCGGCGCATGTAGAACACGCCGTCGGTCCCGCTCGAGATCGTCGTGATCGCGTCGGTCAGCGGATCGACGATGTCGAACAGCGGATCGCCGGCGCGGATCGTCGCGCCGATCGCCGCGCGGTGCACGAGGATCCCGCTCACCGGCGCGTAGAACTGCTCGCTGCCCGCGAGCGGCGTGGCCGGCGCGGCGAGCGGCGGCAGCGGCACGCGTTCGCCGCGTACCGCGCCGCGCCACACGAGATAGGCGACGAGCGCATCGGCATCGCGCTCCGCATGGTCGTACGTGACGTCGCGCTGCCCCCGGCACTCGACCGTCACGGCCACGGTGCCGGCCGCCATCGGCGTGCCGGCCGGTAAGTGCTGCCGCAACTGCGACCACAGCAGATGATGCGCATCGTCGAACGCGTGCCCGCCCGAATCCTCGGCGAGCAGCGACACCTGCGCGCCGAGATAGCGCGCAAGCGGCTCGACTTGCGGCCACGCGGTATCGCTCGTGTACACGTGCATCACCGCTTCGAGCGAACAATGCAGGTCGATCACGACCTCGGCATCGAACGACAGCTTCAGCAGCGCCAGCTGAAGCGCATCGAATTCCGTACGCGGTGCGATATCGTCGAGCGCCGCGCCGACACATTCGCGCACGATCGCGCGATTGCGTTCGCCGTCGTCGCCGAGCCGGTCGCGCGCACGCGCGGCGATGTCCGCGAGCGGCAGGAAGCCGCGATTGAAGTTGCGGCCGCTCGCAAGATCGAAACGGCCGATGAACTGCCCGAGCAGATGATGATTGAGGCCGACCGGGTTCGCGACCGGCACGAGCACGATCTCGGCCGCGAGCCGGCCTTCGGCGTCGAGCTGCGCGAGACGCTGCTTCAGCACGAACGCCGCGAGCATTGCGGGCGTCTCGTCCGCGTGCAGCGCGGCCTGCAGGTAAATCTTGCGGCCGGTGCCGGCCGGCCCGAAATGAAAGCTCGTCAGCGTGCGCTGCGTGCCGATCGACGGCGACAGGAGTGGCGTGGTGCGAATCTGCATCGAGGGTCTCGAACGGATGAAAACGGCGCCGCGGGTGCAACGGCGCGGTGGCTCGGCGTTCAGTCGCCGTACGGGTTGAAGTCGAAATACTGCTTCGCGATCCGGTCGTACGTGCCGTCCTTCAGCATCGACGCGATCCCGCCGTCGATCGACGCCTTGAGCGCCGTATCCGACTGCCGCATGCCGATGCCGACGCCGCGATCGCCCATGTCGAGCGGCGCGCCGACGAACGCGAAGCCCTTGCCGCGCGGCTGGCGCAGGAAGCCGTAGTCGGCTTCCACGGTGCCGAGCAGCGCCGCATCGAGGCGGCCGTTGACGAGATCGGCGAACACGTCGTCCTGGCTCTTGTACGGCACCACGCTCACGCCGGCCGTCGCCCAGTGCGCGAGCGCCCACGATTCGAACTGCGTGCCCGACTGCACGCCGACACGCTTGCCGGCCAGCGACGCGGTCGTGCCGCCGAGGCCGCTCCCGGGCCGCGCGACGAGCCGCGACTTGAAGCGGAACAGCTTCGACGAGAACAGGATCTGCTTCTCGCGCTTTTCGGTGATCGCCATCGACGACAGGATCGCGTCGATCTTGCGCGCCTGCAGCGCGGGAATCATCCCGGAGAATTCAAGCTCGACCCACTGGCAGTGCAACTGCGCGCGGCGGCAGATCTCGTTGCCGAGATCGACGTCGAAGCCCTTCAGGCTGCCGTCGGGCGCTTTCGCATCCATCGGCGGATAGGTCGGATCGATGCCGAGGCGCACGACGTGCGCGTCGAGTGCAAACGCGGACGTGGCAGCCCAGCCAAGGCACAGAGAAACGAGCGGGACGAGGATACGTTTCATGGTCGACGGAGGACAGGAAGGAACGCAAACGGCATCAGCCGGACTGCCTGCGATCGTAGGCGGCACGGGCCGCCGCCGGAACCATCGACTGCCTTATCATGATCGGTATTTCCGATCACCGGCCCCGCGCGTGCCCATGGCGTTCACGCTCTCCCAGCTCCGCATCTTCCAGGCCGTCGTCGAGCACGGCAGCCTGCGCGCCGCCGCACGCGCGCTCGATCTCGCGCAGAGCGGCGTCACGCAGCAGCTGCAGAGCCTCGAGGCGACGCTCGGCGCGACGCTGTTCACGCGCACCAATCGCGGGATCGTGCCGACCGCCGTCGGCCAGCGGCTGCTCGCGCGCTCCGGTTCGATCCTCGGCGAATGCGAGCAGGTCGAGCGGGAGATCCGGCAGTTGAGCGGCGCGTACGAAGGCACCGTCACGCTCGGCCTCGTGGCCGAACCGCTGATCGACGCGTTCGCGCCGGTGCTCAGCGCGTTCCGCGCGCGCTTCGACAACGTCGACGTGCACCTGCGCACCGGCACGTCGCGGATGATGATCGGCTGGCTGCGCGAAAGCGCGGTGGATTTCGCGATCGCGCTGGTCGCGAAGCAGACCGACACGACCGATCTCGCGGTCACGCCGTTGCGTGCTTCAGCGCCGGTGGTCGTGTGCCGCAACGGGCATCCGGCGATGCACGCAAAATCGCTCGCCGAACTGGCCGGTTACGGGTGGGTGTCCACGCGCTCGCCGAACCTGAGCGCCGACCCGGTCGTGAACCGGCTGCTCGCGTACTTCGACGCGCACGGCCAGCCGCCGCCGAGGATTCTCGCGACCGTCGAAGGGATGTTCGAGACGCTGCAGATCGTCACGCAGACCGATTCCCTCGCGCTCGAAACCGAAGCCATCACGCGGCACGGGCCGTTCGCCGGCGCGCTCGCGAAGGTGCCCGTGCGCGAGCAGGCCGAATCGCAGGACATCTGCCTGCTGCAGCGCGCGGCCGTGCCGCTGACGCCGGCCGCGCAGGAACTCGCGACGATGCTCGCGTCGTACCTGCGGATGGTGCGCGGGCGGTAAGCGCGTACTGCAGCCCGCCGCCCGCCTTGCCGTGCCGCGCGTCAGTCCAGCGACTCCCGCGCCGTCTCGCGCAGCATCGCGACCGCGATCAGCGACAGCACCACGCACGCGGCCACGTAGCCGGCCGGCGCGAGCTTGCTGCCGGTCGTCTTCACGAGCCAGGTCGCGATCAGCTGCGCGGTGCCGCCGAAGATCGTCACCGCGAGCGCATACGCGATCGAGATGCCGGTCGCGCGCACGTGGCGCGGCAGCGACTCGCACATCAGCGCCATTTCCGATGCCGAACCGAGCGAATAGAACAGCAGCATCAGCGCGGTCAGCGGCAGGATCACCGACAGCGTCGGGTGATGGTTCATCAGCCAGAACGCCGGGAACAGCAACAGGACCAGCACGCCGCGGCCGACGAAGATCGGCAGGCGGCGGCTGCCGAGCCGGTCCGACAGCCAGCCGAACAGCGGGCACGTGACCAGCATCACGCAGCCCGACGCGACGCCGACGAACATCGACAGCTTCATCGGCAGCCCGAGCGTGTGGATCGCATAGGTCGGCATGTAGAACGTCAGGATGTAGGTCGACACCGTGCCGCCCATCACCGTGAGCATCAGCAGCAGCACCGTGCGCGTGTGCTTCGAGAACAGCTCGTGCAGCACGCCGCGCTCGATGCCATGATGGCGGTCGCCGGGCGCATCGTCCGCGAGCCGGCGGCGCAGGTACATGCCGACCGGCGCGATCAGCACGCCGACGAGGAACGGCAGCCGCCAGCCCCAGCTTTCGAGCGTGTCCTTCGTCATCGTGTTCGACAGCAGCGCCGCGAAACCCGAGCCCATCAGCGCGGCGCCGCCCTGCGTCGCGAGCTGCCAGCTCGCGCGGAACGCGCGACGCGACGTGCCGCCCTGTTCGAGCAGCGTCGTCGTCGCCGCGCCGAATTCGCCGCCCTGCGAGAAGCCCTGCAGCAAGCGCGCGAACACGACGAGCAACGGCGCGGCCACGCCGACCTGCGCATAGGTCGGCGCGATCGCGATCAGGCCGGTGCCGAGCGCCATCAGCATGATCGTCAGGTTCAGCGCGGCCTTGCGCCCCTTGCGGTCCGCGTAGACGCCGAGCACGACGCTGCCGAGCGGCCGCGTGAAGAAGCCTGCGGCGAACGTCGCCACCGACAGCAGCAGCGACGTGGTCGGGTCGCTCGATGGGAAGAACAGCTTGCCGATCAGCACCGCGAAGAAGCCGTACACGGTGAAGTCGAAGAATTCCAGCCAGTTGCCGATCACGGCCGCCGCGATCGCACCGCGCCGCGTGACGGCAGGCGCGCCCGGCACGCCGGCTTCGGCCACGCCCGTCGGCGCGGGGTGCAGCGCGAGATGGTCTTTCTGCATCGCTATCCTCTCCTGTCAATGCGGCCGGAAGCGGCGGCCGCGCGCCGCCGCCGCGATCACTGCCCGAGGTAACGCTCGACGAGACGCGTCCAGAACGCCGCACCGATCGGCAGGTTGCGATCGTTGAAGTCGTATTTCGGGTTGTGCACCATGCAGCCGTCCTCGCCTTCGCCGTTGCCGAGCCGCACGAACGAGCCCGGCCGCTGCTGCAGCATGAACGCGAAATCCTCGCTGCCCATCAGCAGGTCGGTCTGCTCGACCACGTGCGCATCGCCGACGAGTTCGCGAGCGACCTGCGCGGCGAAATCCGTTTCGGCATCCGTATTGACGACGACCGGATAGCCCTCGATGTACTCGACGGTCGCGCTCGCGCCGTAGCTCGCGGCCTGCGTTTCGGCCAGCTCGGTGATGCGGCGCTTGAGCAGCGCGCGAACCTCGGGGCTGAACGAGCGCACGCTGAGTTCGAGGCGCGCGCCGTTCGGGATCACGTTGTTCGCGGTGCCCGCGTGCATCGAGCCGACCGTGACGACCGCCGGCTGCGCGGGGTCGACGTTGCGCGCGACGATCGTCTGCAGCGCCATCACGATGCTTGCCGCGACGACGACCGGATCGACCGTCAGGTGCGGCCGTGCCGCGTGGCCGCCGACGCCTTCGATCGTGATGATCGCCTTGTCGCCGGCCGACATGAACGGGCCGCGCCGCGTGAGGAAGACGCCGGGCGCCGCGCCCGGATGGTTGTGCATGCCGAACACCGCATCGCATGGGAAGCGCTCGAACAGGCCGTCGTCGATCATCTTCTTCGCGCCGCTGTCGACGCCGTGCTCTTCCGCCGGCTGGAAGTACAGGTGTACGGTGCCGGAGAAGTTGCGCGTCTTCGCGAGATGCTGCGCGGCGCCGAGCAGCATCGTCGTGTGGCCGTCGTGGCCGCAGGCGTGCATCTTGCCGTGCGTGCCGCTCGCATACGGCAGGCCGGTCGCCTCGACGATCGGCAGCGCGTCCATGTCCGCGCGAATGCCGATGCTGCGCGCGCCGTCGCCCACCCGCAGCGTGCCGACCACGCCCGTCTTGCCGACCCCTCGCGTCACCTGCCAGCCCCATTGCTCGAGCTTGTCCGCGACGAGCGCGGCCGTGTCGTGCTCTTCGTACGCGAGTTCGGGGTGGTGATGGATGTGGTGACGGATCTCGCGCAGCCCGCCGGCGGCGGGCATCAGATCCTCGACTTCGGTGAAGCGGGTATCGGTGGTCATCAAGAGGGCTCCTGCCGTTCGTCTGCGCACGCCGGGGATGCGTGCGCGAAAGCGAGCCACTATAGCCAGCCGATATCGGTTCAAGAAGATGCGGAATTTTTCACCGTGATAAGTATTTTTAATCAGGGTTAATGCGTAGTCGGCTCATCGCTTTCGACGCGAACGTCACGGCTTTCCGATAATCGGCAACCCAGTCGGAGCGGCCGGGCGCGACACGCCCGGCCGTTGCCATCGCAGACGAATTCAGTTCGCCCGGGCGTTCAGTTTCGCCACGAGGACGTCGCCGAATTCCGGCGCCGACATCGGCTGCTGCCCCGTGATCAGCTCGCGATCGACGACCACGTTGCTGTGCCAGTTCGCCACCGTGTCGACGTGAGCGCCGGCTTCGGCCAACGCGTTCACCGGATAGAACTGCACGTTGCCGCCGAGCCCGTTCGGACCTTCGAGCTGCTGCTCCTCGCCCGTCGAGAAGACGGTCATCCGGTAACCGGCATACGGCCAGCCGGCCGCGAGGGAATTCGCGTTGCCGTCGTTGGCGACCATCGATGCAACGAAGGCATTCGGGTCGCGCAGCGTGGACAGCAACACGATCGGCCCGTGACAGATGATCCCGGTGGGACGCCCGCTGTCGTGGAAGCTGACCAGGATCTTGCCGAGATTCCGGTCCTTGAGCAGGTCGACCATCGGCGCATGGCCGCCCGGGATAAACAGGCCGACGTAACCGCCGGTCCCCTCCGAGACGACGGAGGCCAGCGTCTTCGGATGCTTCAGTTGCGCGATCCCTTGAGCGTATTTCAGTGCGTCCGCGCGCGCTGCATCGTCGCCGCCGAAAAACAGCGTGTTGTTCGAGTTCGCGTCCATCACCGGCATGTCGCCGTTCGGATTGGCGATCACCGGCTCGTAGCCGGCCTCGACGAGCTTGCGGTACGGCACGACGAATTCATTGAGGTAATAACCCGTCGAATATTGCCTGCCGTCGCGCAAATCGAGCGCGTGAACGCTCGACATGACAACCAGCACCTTGCCGCGCGACTGCGCCGACGCGCCCACCGGCAATGCCAACGCGGTGGCCGTTGCGAGTACGGCCGCACCGATCTTGAGAATGTTCATTATCAATCCCTTCCGAAAAATCGAGCGAGCCGGTTCAAGCGCCGGTCCCGGCATCCGCCACGTAGCGCGGAGCGGCCTTGGCGTTGGCGAATTGGGGCGTGAGTGCGCGGCGGGCCGCTTCCCATTGCGTCCAGCCGTCGCCGTCGTGCAGCGTCGGGATCGTCACCAGCTCGCCCTGATCGAGGCCCGCAAGCGCGGCATCCACCAGGTCGTCGGCCGTCATCGTGCTGGCGGCCTCCTTCTGCTTCGCATAGCCGGCCACGTCCCAGAACTCGGTCGCCGTCGCGGCAGGCAGCACGGTCTGCACGCGCACGCCCTTGTCCGCCAGGTCGCGCTGAAGTGTGTGACCGAAACTCAGCACATACGACTTCGATGCGCTGTACACGCCGTTGAGCAGTTCGACCGCAATACCGACGACCGAGCTGATGTTGATGATGGTGCCCGTGCCCTTGCTGGCGAACACCGGTGCGACGGCGTAAGTCAGGCGGGTCAGCGCGGTGATGTTCAGATTGATCATCGACTCCATCGTGTCGACGTCGCCGTTGAGAATCGACGCGACCGAGCCGATTCCCGCGTTGTTCACCAGCATCGTGATGTTGCTGTTCTCGCGCAGGATGCCTTCGATCTTCGCGAGCGCGGCCTTGTCGTTCAGATCGGCGGCGACGGTCTCGACCGAGCGGCCTGTTTCGGCCGTGAGGCGGCGCGCGAGCGTGTTCAGACGGTCCTGGTTACGCGCCACCAGGACGAGGTCGTAGCCGCGCTTCGCGAGGCGGTCTGCGTAAATGGCGCCGATGCCAGCCGATGCGCCGGTGATCAGCGCGGTGCCTTTCGTGGAAGTGGTCATGATTTTTCCGTTCCGTGAATTGAGCCGACCGGGTGTCGGTTCGTGGAACGAATTCTGGCGTCGACCGAACTCATCCTCAATGTCATATATGCAATGATTCATGCCAGCCGCACGCTGACCGGAAACCTTGCAGATTCGTCCTTTGAAACAGGCGCCCGATTACCCAAAATCGGTGCTGTCGGTGGCTCCGCTCGGCGCATTGCTTCCTGAAGGCGACCGCGCGCCATGCCATCTGATGGCACGCCGACGCCGCCCGTGACGATGTCCGTTTTATGCTAGATTCAATTGATCAGGACACACACATGGCGGACGTCATGCACACCGTCGGGCTCGTTGTTTACCCCCAGTTCCAGTCGCTCGCGCTCGCAGTGGCGAGTGTGTTCGAGTACGCGAATCTGCTGCGCGGCGAAGAGGTGTACCAGTTCCGGATCGCGTCCGAGCACGGTGGCGCGGTCATGTCGTCACAGGGCTTTTCGGTCAACACCGAACCGCTGGCCGAAGCGGGATATGACACGCTGATCGTCGCCGGCGACAACGAATGCCGGCTGCCGTCGGCGACGCTGGTGGACTTCCTGCATCGTGCGCCCTTCCACTCGCGGCGCATTGCGTCGATATGTACGGGGGCCTTCGTCCTCGCGGCCGCCGGGCTCCTCGACGGGAAACGTGCCACGACGCACTGGTATCACGCGCGGGCCTTCAAGAAGCAATATCCGAACGTGCAGCTCGACGAAGATCGCATCTTCGTCGTAGACGGTCAGGTCTGGACTTCGGCCGGCATGAGCGCCGGGGTGGATCTGGCGCTGGCGATCGTCGAAAGCGACTTCGGGCTGGAAACGGCGCGTATGGTCGCGCGCAAGCTCGTGCTGTACCAACGGCGCGGCGGTGGCCAGTCGCAATTCTCGACCTTGCTGGAACTGAACGCGCGATCGGACCGCGTGCAAATGGCGCTGACCTACGCGAGCGAAAACCTGGCGAGCGATCTGTCGGTGGAACGTCTGGCAGAGGCGGCACGTTTGAGCCCGCGCCAATTCAGCCGCGTGTTCCGGGAGGAAACGGGGCAATCCCCCGCCAAGGCGGTTGAGCGGCTGCGCGTCGAAGCCGCCCGCCTGATGATGGAAACGACGCGCCACCCGATCGAAATCATTGCGAGAGAAACCGGATTCGGCGACCGCGAGCGCATGCGCCAGGCATTTCTGCGCGCGTTTGGGCAACCCCCGCAGACCATCCAGCGAGCCTCCGGGGTGGCGCCGCTCATGAATTAGGACTTGTTGAACCAACAGGCAGACAGGTCCCGCGCAGTCTTGCTGGCTCAAACCGTGAGCGCTCGCTTCGTCCATCGCGCATGACGAGGGGGGCCCCGTCAACGACGTGCCGCGGCTGCCAGCCGCGCGCTGTCCAGGCGGAAAATCTACTGCTCGCCGGGAGCCCACTCCGGGCTATAGCCGCCAAGCGCCGGGTGGTACATTTCATCGCCGGAATGCTGCGTGAATTCGACATTGAGCCGATCCTCACGCAAGCCGAGCATCTCCACGCAGTGCGCGCAAAGTGCCTGCGCCAGTTCCATACGCTGCCCGGGCGGGCGGCCCCGACGGATATCCAGCATCATCACGGCGACCGGGACCGGCGCTTCGCCGGCCTCGGCAATACGCCACACGCCACCTTGCCCCAGCTCGCGAATCGCGACGCTGATACGCCGAATATCGACCGACATCATCCGCGCATAGGTCTCGCTCATTTTGGCGGCGAGCGACCGCTTGGTTTCCGCCGAATAGTGGTCGTTCACGTCCAGTTGCAGATAGGGCATGGTATTCAGGATTCCGGGTGATCGATCGAACACGTGCGGCATCGGCCTGTCCGGATGCCGCACGCCGATTCTGGCACCCGGCTCGCCGCCCTCGCAATGTCGAATAGGCCATGATTCCGGACACGGGTTCAAAAACGACACCTATTCGCGGAGGAGTCTCGCGACATCCCCCCGCGCTACGCAAATCCGTACAGCTTCGCCGGGTTCGTGACGAATATCAATTGCTGCCAGTCCGCCCGCCCGATCCAGCCGGCGATCACGTCCAGCATGCTCGCGTCGTCCGGCTTGTCCGTCTTCTGCGTCGGGTGCGGCCAGTCGGTGCCCCACAGCATGCGCTCCGGCGCCATGTCGATCAGCGCCTTCGCGACCGGCGCGACGTCGTCGTAGGCCGGCGCGCCCGACTTGCTGTCAACGTACGGTCCCGACAACGTGATCCACGTATGGCCCTTTTCGACGAGGCGTTTCGCAGTCCGAAACGCGGCCGACGACAGCCCGCCGGGCTGCGGCACATGCGCGATATGGTCGATGACGAGCGGACACGGCAGCGCCGCAAGATATGGCTCCAGCTCCGGCAGCCGCGCGCCCTGCACCACCAGTTCGATATGCCACCCGAGGTTCGCAATGCGCGCGGCGAGCGGCGCCAGCATGTCGAGCGTCGTCGCGCCCGGATAGCTCAGGTTGAACCGGATCGCCCGGATGCCGCCGCGATCGAGCGCCCGAAGTTCGTCGTCGCTCACGGTGCCGTCGACGACGGCCACGCCGCGCGCGTCGTCGCCGAACTGCGCGAGCGCCGCCAGCGTGCAGCGGTTGTCCGTCCCGTACGTCGACGGCGTCACGACCACGTTGCGCGTCACGCCGATACGCGTCTGCACGCGCCGGTATTGCGCGACGGTCGCATTCGGCGGCCGCAGCGTCGTGCCCGGCGCGACCGGAAACCGATCGTCGTAGATGTGCATGTGACAGTCGATCGCCCCTTCGGGCAATTGGAACACCGGGCGCTCGATGCCGCTCGACCACGTTTCGTCGGCCGCGGCCAGCGTCGGCAATGCGGCCGAAGCCAGCGTCGCGCCGGCGATCCTGAGGAATTCGCGTCTCGCGATGCGCGCCATGATCAGATCGTCCCCGTCTTGCCGACCAGCTTGCCGGACGCATGATCGCGCGTGAGCAGCAGCAGCGTCGCGACGCTCACGAGCGTGAGGATCGCGAGCGGCATCAATGCGAGCGCGTAGCTGCCCGTCGCCGCCTTCACCCACCCGTACACGTTCACCATCAGCCCGCCGCCGAGCAGGTTCGCGATCGCATTGACCGTCGCGAGCCCGGCCGCCACGGTGCTGTTGGACAGCATGTCGGTCGCGAGCGCCCAGAACGGGCCCTTGAACGAATACGCGCCGACCAGCACCGCACAGAGCATGCAGACCGTCGGCAGCAGCGATCCGCTCAGCGACGTCGCGAACAGGCCCACGCCGATCAGCAGCATCGGCACGACCGTGTGCCAGCGCCGTTCGCCGACGCGGTCCGAGCGCCGGCCCCAGTAGACCATCAGGACCGAGGCCACCGCATACGGCACCGAATTCAGCAGGCCGGTCTCCATGACGGTCAGGCCGAACGACTTCAGCAGCTGCGGCTGCCATACGGACAGCGTGCTGCCTGCCGCGGAAGCACACGTGTCGACGAGCGCGAGGCACAGCACGTAGCGGTTGCGGAACAGCTGCGTGAGCGGCAGAGACGGCACCTTCTTGCGCGTCTTGTGGCCCGCGGCCAGCGCGGCCGTGAGCCATGCGCGCTCGTCGTCGTCGAGCCACTTCGCGTCGTCCGGCTTGTTCGTCAGCATGAACAGGCACGCGATGCCGAGCAGCACGGTCGGAATGCCTTCGAGGATGAACAGCCAGTGCCAGCCGCGCAGGCCCCACACGCCGTCCATCTGCAACAGCAGCGCGGAGATCGGCGAGCCGATGAAGCTCGCGGCCGGAATCGCGACCATGAACGTCGCGACGATCCGCGCACGGTACTGCGCGGGAATCCAGTACGACAGATAAAGCAGCACGCCCGGGAAGAAGCCGGCCTCGGCGGCGCCCAGCAGGAAACGCAGCACGTAGAACGTCGTCGCGTTGTGCACGAGCGCGGTCGCCGCCGACACGATGCCCCACGTGATCATGATCCGTGCGATCCAGATCCGCGCGCCGTATTTCTGCAGCGCGAGATTGCTCGGCACTTCGAAAAAGAAGTATGAAATGAAGAACAGGCTGCTGCCGAAGCCGAAGACCTGTGCCGACATTTCCAGGTCATGGTTCATCTGCAGCGACGCCATCCCGACGTTGCCCCGGTCGATGAAGGCAAGCAGGTAGCAGATCATCAAGAAGGGAATGAGTCGCCAGACGACCTTGCGTAAGGTCCGGCGCTCGATCGCGGACGCTTCCATGAAACCGGTTTGCATGTTGTCTCCGTTTATTGTGCGCCTATGCGCGTATCTGTGAACGAGTGAACCGTTGCCACGCGATGACCGCGATGACCCCGCACGCAAGCACGGCCGCCATGGCGGCAAAGGTGTGTCGCACGCCGAGCGCCTCGGACGCGCTGCCGACGAGCAGGTAACCGAACGGCATCGTGCCGTTGTAGGCCATGCCGTACATCCCGACGAGCCCGCCGCGCACGTGCTCCGGACACTGGCGCTGAATGGTCGCGTTGGTCGACGTGGCCGCGAACGTGAGGCTGAAGCCGAGGGCATAGAACGCGGGAATCGATCCCGCCGCATCGGTCGTCGCGGCCAGCACGGCCAGCGCACCGACGGCCGTCCACGGCGCATACGCGATGAACCGGTGCGACGCGCGCGGCCCGAACGCCGACGACAGCAGCACCGCCGCGCTCAACGAGCCGGCGCCGGCGCACGCGAAGAACACGCCGGTAAAGCGCGCGGCGTCGTGAAAGCCCTGGTCCGCGAGCAGCGGCACGAGCGTCTGGTAGCTGCCGGCGAACAGGCCGATGCACGCGAGAATCGGCAGATAGCGGGCCGAGAACGCATCGGACAGCACGTAACCGACCGCGTCGCGCAAGCCGCTCTCCGCGCGTGACGGGCGGTCCACCGACGCGGTCCGGATCGAGCGCACGCACGCCGCCATGAAGCACAGCGCGAGTGCATAGATCGCAAACGACGTCCGCGGCCCGAGCGTCGGATAGACGAATCCGGCGATGGTCGGGCCGACCATGCGCCCGACGTTGTAGACCATCGTGTTCATCGCGACCGCATTGGACGTGTGCGTCGCATCCTGCAGGCTCGTCAGCAGCAGCACCTGCCGTGCCGGCGTTTCCACCGCGCTCGACACGCCGATCGCCAGTGCATGCGCGAGGATCAGCTTCACGCCGAGCAGGCCGAGCAGCGACAACGTGAAGAGGCTGCCCGTCAGCAGCAGCGATGTCGTGAGCACGCAGAGCGTCACGCGGCGCGCGTTGGCCGAGCCGATGCGGGAGCCCGCCACCGGCGCGACGATCAGTTGCGGCCCGTACAGCAGGAAGTTGAGCAGCGCGAGGATCGCCGCCGATCCGGACAGGTGATAGATCAGCAGATTCAGCGTGACGTTCTGCGTCCAGCTGCCGAGCACCGACGCGACCTGCCCGCTCAGATAGCGCCGCAGCGATGCCTCCGACAGCGCGGGAAACAGCCGGCTCACCCACCCCGCTTGCGTCGCCACGTTCATGACAACGCCTTCCCGCGCGTTTCGGGCGCGACCAGCACGACCACGGCCGCGGCGATGAACGCGACGATCGTCGTCGCGAGTCCGAGCACGAAGCCGCCCGACGTCGACGCGAGCGCGCCGATGATCAGCGGCGCGATGAAGCCGCCGAGCCGGCCGCCGTTGTACGCGAGGCCCATGAAGAACCCGCGCGATGCCGTGTTGCCGATGATCTCCGCGAGGAACGGGCCGGCACCCGCGAAGATGCCGTTCACGCTGAAGCCGGTCAGGAAGATCGCGCTCATCAGCAGCAACGGATTCGCCGACACGATGTACACGCCGACGGCCAGCGCGCCGACCAGCAGGTACGCCAGGAACATCGGCCGCCGGCCGATCCGGTCGACCCATGCCGAGAACAGCAGGAATCCGGCAATCGCGCCGAACTGCAGCGCCAGCACGAACTTCAGGCTGTGCACGAAGTCGAGGTGCTTCACCGTGACGAGGAACGTCGGCGTCCACGTGAATACGCCCCAGTACAGGTACTGCAGAAAGAAGATGAAGCAGAAGGCGGTGAGCAGGCCGCGCACGTTCAGTTTCTCGTGATTGGCCGTGTCGGTCTTGCGGGCCTGAGACTTCGCGTGCCGGCGTTCGAGCCAGATCGGCGATTCCGGCGTCTTGCGCGCGACCCAGAACAGGATGAAGAACGGCGACGCACCGATCAGGAACAGCAGACGCCAGCCGTCGCCGCCCAATCCGCCATGTACGGCGCCGACGATGCCCGAGATCGCGATCGCGAGAATCGCGCCGATCGGCAAGCCCATCTGCATCAGCGCACCGCCCTTGCCGCGCCGGCTCGGGTGCCAGGTCTCCGCGATCAGCGCCGCGCCGGCGGTCCAGGTTCCGCCCATGCCGAGCGCGCCGACAAAGCGCAGCGCGGCAAACCCGTGCGCGTCGGGCGCGAATGCAATCAGGCCGGAGAACAGCGAGTAGATGCCGACGCAGAGCAGCGCGGTGCGCACGCGCCCGATCCGGTCCGACACGAAGCCGAACAGAATGCCGCCGACGATCTGTCCGGCCGCCGTGACGCTCGTGAACATGCCGAGCTGCGCCTTGCTCAGCCCGAACTGCAGCGCGAGCGTCGGCAGCAGCAGCGACAGCAGGAACGAGTCGTAGCTCTCGAACGTCCAGCCGAGCCCCGCGAGCGACAGCGAACGCCATTCGGTACCGGTCACGCGCGTCAATCCTTTTTCCGCGGCGGCGGACTCCATGTCCTGCGTCGCCGCGGTTGCACTCGTCTTCATGGGTTGTCTCCGGGAAGCGCGATGCGATACGTCGATGCGGCCGTCCGGCTGAACAGCGCGGCCCGTTCATCGGTCGACATCGCGGACGCGAGTCGTTTGAAGGCGTTCCACAGCACGCGATAGCCGAACATCCCCTTGTCGACGGGGAAGTTGCTTTCGAACATGCAGCGATCGACGCCGAAGCATTCGACGCAGGTGTCGAAATACGGCTGCCACGCCGCCGCCAGTTCGGGCGACGACGGCGGCAGGTCGCGCGCGGCGAAGTCGAAACCGAACACGGTCATGCCCGCGCCGCCGAGCTTCATGCGCGTGTTCGGCAGCGCCGCGAGACGCGCGAGTTGCCGTTTCCATTGCGCATGCACTTCCGTGCGCCGGCCGGCATGCGGGCCCACGCCGAGCGGGCCGCCGAAATGGTCGATGACGATGGTGACGCCGTCGCATGCACGCGCGAGTTCGTACAGGTCGTCGAGCTGCGTGTGATAGACCCACGCGTCCAGCGACAGCCCGTAGCGGGCGAGCGTCGTCACGCCCTGCCGGAATGCCGGGTCCGACATCCGGTCGCGCGGCGGCGTCACCGGGCTCGATCGCACGTCGGCGCTCGCATGCCACGCGAGCGGGTTGCGGATCCCGCGCAGTCGCCCGCCGGATACCTGCAGCATCGTGTCGAGCACCACCTCGAGTTCCGCACCGAGCGACAGATCGGCGCCGCCGACGATGGCCTCGCAGCATCGCGCGGGACCGTATGCGCCGCTGTCGAACATCGCGGCGACGCCGCTCGCGAACTCCACTTCGCCGACCGGCTTGAACGCATCCGGCCCGCTTGCACGCAACATCGATCGGCACTGGACGTAGACCGTCGACACGACGCGATGCCCGCTGCGCACGTCCACGCCGAACTCGTCCGCGAGATAGCGCCCGGTCTGCCGGTCCCACAGGTGATGATGGGCGTCGACGATCGCAAGCTCGGGTTCGAGCACCGGCTCGTCGCGCAACGCGAGCCACTCGGGCCGGACGGGCAGATGGGGCGCGTGAACGATCTGCATCGCGCTCGCCGTCAGAACTTCTGGCGCATGCCGATCACCACGCCCGTCTGGTTGTGATCGGGTGCGACCGTGCCATAACCGTTCACGCCGAGCGCGGAGCCGCCCTTGTTACGCGCGAAACCCGCCGTCGCATAGATATCCGTGCGCTTCGACAGCAGATAGTCCGCGCAGAGCACGGCGAGCCACGGATCGGCACTGGTCGAATGCACGTCCTGGTAATAGGCGGTTGCCGTGACCACGAACGCCGGCGACACCGCGTATTGCGCGCCGGCCCAGTACAGGTTCGCCGCGCTGGCTTCGGAGCCGTTCGCGACCCGGATCGGGTTCGCCGGCAGGAACGCGTTCGACGCCCGAAGATAGCGATAGCCGGCGAATCCCTTCACCGGTCCGAGCGCATACGACGCGGCGGCCGTCGCACGACGCTCGGTGCCCGTGTTCGTCGCGACGGTGTTGCTGTTGCGCTGCTCGTACGACACGCTCGCGGCGAGCGGCCCTTGCGAGAAAGTCAGCGCCCCGCTGTAGAAGCGGCCGGTGAGTTGCGCGCCCGGCACCTCGGCGCCGTACCCGGTGTCGTAGCGGGTGCTGTACATGGCTTGCGCCGTCAGCGGACCGAACACGCCGGTGTACTTCACCGAATTGTCGATACGCGCGGCCGCCGCGTAGTCAAGCGACAGCACCGAGTACCGCGACGACGCGCCCATCGGGTCGAAGGCCACGGCCTGTTCATAGAAGAGCGCGTTCTGGCGGCCGAACGTCAGCTGCTGACCCCTGTACGCCAGCCCGACCCACGCCTGCCGGCCGAAAATCCGCGACGTCGTGGCGGCATTCGCACCGAGGCCTTTCGTCGACTGCGCGGTCGTGCCGTCATTGAGGTTGAAGCCGTTTTCGAGCTGGAACAGGGCTTTCATGCCGCCGCCGAGCTCCTCGACGCCCTTCAGTCCCCAGCGCGAACCGGACAGATTGCCCGACGCTTCGCGCGTCTGCGCGCCGCCGGTACTCGTATTGTTGATGTGCTCGATGCCGACGTCGGCAATGCCGTACAGCGTGACGCTGCTTTCTGCATGGGCGGCCCCGCACCACGCGGTCGCGCTCGCGACGGTGAGGGCGCCGAGCATGAGGCGGGGTTTCGGGCGGGAA
Organism: Burkholderia sp. AU4i; assembly: GCF_000466765.1. Classification (NCBI taxonomy): domain Bacteria; kingdom Pseudomonadati; phylum Pseudomonadota; class Betaproteobacteria; order Burkholderiales; family Burkholderiaceae; genus Burkholderia; species Burkholderia sp. AU4i. Next base: position 62,739 of record NZ_ASSI01000009.1, read on the forward strand.
TTCTGGCTGGCCTGATTCGACGACATGAAGTCTCCAAACTGTTTTTTTGTGGGTGGGTCTTCCGGCGAAAGAACATTCACGGCTCGCGGACGGCAGGCGCTTCGCCGGCGCCCGCGCCCGGATCGCCGAGCCACGCGATGGTCAGCGCGCCGAGCAGCAGCAAACCCGACACGGCGATGAGCGGCGCGGTGAAGCCGCCCGAGAATTGCTTGAGCGCGCCGATCATCGACGGCCCGACGAAACCGCCGAGATTGCCGACTGACACGATCAGCGCGAGTCCGCCCGCGGCAGCCCGTCCGGTGAGGAATCCCGACGGGATGGCCCAGTAAGTCGCCTGGAACGCGAGGATTCCGCTCACCGTGACGCACAGCGCGATCAGCTTGAAAACCGGCGCATGAATGAAGGCGCTCGCGCACAACGCCGCGGCGGCGACAGCCAGCGCACCGGCGATATACGGAATACGGTTGGCCGCCCGATTGGCGAGACGCGCCCACCCGAGCATCACGCCGGCGCCGATCGCATACGGAATCGCCGTCAGCCAGCCGACCACCGCGCGTTCGACGCCGAACTGCTTGATGATCTGCGGCATCCACAAGCCGACGCCGAGCGAGCCGACGATCCCGCAGAAGTTGACGAACGCGAGCACGAACACGCGCCAGTTCGTCATCGCGTCGCGCAGTTTGCTGCCGTGCTTCGCGCCGATGTCGCGCTGCTCGAACGCGAGGCGCTTCGCGAGCGACGCCTTCTCTTCGTCATTGAGCCACGCGGCTTTCTCGGGGCGGTCGGCCAGCACGAACAGGCACGCGACGCCGAGCATCACGGCCGGTACGCCTTCGATCAGCAGCAGCCACTGCCAGCTGCGCAGCCCGTGCAGGCCGCCGAGTTCGAGCAGCGCACCGGAAACCGGCGAGCCGATCATGTTCGCGACGGGAATGCCGACGAGGAAGGCGGCCGTCACCTTCGCGCGCCACTTGCCGGGAAACCAGTGCGTGAAATACAGGTAGATGCCGGGCGTGAACCCGGCCTCGGCGAGCCCGAGCAGGAAGCGCGCGGCCGCAAAGCTCTTCGGTCCGACGACGAACGCCGTCGCCATCGAGAACAGGCCCCACGTGATCATGATTCTCGCGATCCATACGCGCGCCCCGACCTTCTGCATGATCAGGTTGCTCGGAATCTCGAACAGGAAATAGCCGATGAAGAACAGGCCGGCGCCGACACCGAACTGCTCGGCCGTCAGACCGAGATCCTTGTTCATCGTCAGTGCGGCAAAACCGACGTTGGTCCTGTCGAGATAGCTGATCACGTAGCAGACGAAGATGAACGGCAGAATGCGCCGGAACGCCTTCGCGAGCGTGCGCTCGCTGGCCGCGTAATCGTCGCCGGCAAGCTGCGCCGACGATGGTGCGTCGGCGCGCGGTGCGTCATCGCCGGCACGCAGCGCGTGCGAAATGGTCATGCTTGTCTCCTTCGTCGCGCGGCTGGCGGCACGATCTTTCGGAATGCGGGCGGGAAGCCGACGCGCGGCTTCCCGGCTCGTGGGTCTCAGTCCTGCTTCACTGCCTGCTTCACTGCCTGTTTCGGCAGCGGGCCGGCGATGCTCATCTCCGCTTTCAGCACGGAACCGGACGTCGATTCGGTGATGAAAAGCGTCTTCATGTCGGCGCCGCCGAAGCACACGCTCGTGAGCGACGCCCCTTTCGGCCCGGTCAGGATCTCGACAGGCTCCGCGCAGTGGTTGAGCACCCACACGCGCCCGAGCCCCGGATTCGCGACGAACAGGCGGCCTTCGAGATCGACGGTAAGACCGTCGGGGCCGCTCGGTCCGTAGGAGGTAAAGAACTGGCTGACCTTGGTGACCGACCCGTCGGCCTGCAGCGGCATGCGCCACACGGCATTGCCGCGCGTCATCGCGACGAACAGCACTTTCTCGTCGCGCGACAGCACGAGCCCGTTCGGGCTCGGGCAGGTGCCGAGCAGCATGTCGAGCTTGCCGTCGGGCGACAGCCGATACACGCGGCCCGTCGGATCGTGCAGCCCGGTCTGCCCCTGGTCGGTGAAATAGATATTGCCGGCCGAGTCGAACGTCAGGTCGTTCACGCCCTTGAAGCGCTCGGTGTTGCGGCGCTCGAGATACGGGCGAATTTCACCGCGCACGATATCGAGCAGCATCAGGCCGTTCCGGTAGTCGGTGATGATCAGGTGCGATGCGTCGAAGCGCTTCATCCCGTTGGGCTCGCCGTCGTATTCGACGACGAGCTCCCAGTCGCCCGACGGCGAAATGCGGAAGATGCGCCCGTGCGGAATGTCGGTCACGAACAGATAGCCGTCCGGATCCCAGACCGGCCCTTCGAGAAAGGAATCCGTGACCATGCCGCCGCGATTCGCGCGCGCCCATTCCGTGCGGACGTCCGGCTTGCGAAACTTGTCCGGCATCCGCGTGAACACGTCGGCTTCGCGCACGTCGGGGTTCGTCAGATAAAACATGCGTTCCTCGATGTTCAGGGTTCAAGCCGCGCTGTGCGCGCGTTCGTCGAGCACCGCGAGGACGTTGGCGGCCGCGCCCTTGCCCATGTTCACGTACGCGGCATCGCTGACGCCGCCGATATGCGGAGACAGAATCACGTTGGGGATCTGCTGGAACGGGTGCGGCGTCGTCATCGGCTCGACGTCGAAGCTGTCGAGCCCGGCCGCGCGCACCTGGCCGCTCGCCAGCGCGTCGGCAAGCGCGGGTTCGTCGATCAAGCCACCGCGTGCGGTATTGACGACGATCGCCCCGCGCTTGAAACGCGCGAGCGTGTCGCGGTTGAGCATCCGGCGGTTGTCGGCCGTCAACGGACAATGCAGCGACACGACGTCCGACTCTGCGTACAGCGTGTCGAGCGGCACGAGCTTCACACCGACAGGCGCTTCCTTGGCGAACGGATCGAATGCGAGCACCTTCATGCCGAACGCCGCGCCGATCGCGGCCACGCGCCGGCCGATCGCGCCGAGTCCGACGAGGCCGAGCGTGCGCCCGTCGAGTTCGACGGACTTGTGCGTCGACTTGTCCCAATGACCTTCGCGCATGCGCATATCGAGGTGCGGAACCGACTTCGCACATGCGAGCAGCAGCGCCCATGCGTGCTCGGCGACGGCGGCCGCATTCGCGCCGACCGCCGCGCGCACCGCGATGCCGCGTGCGGCAGCCGCGTCCTGATCGATCACGTCGATGCCGCTGCCGTGCTTCGAAATCACCTGCAGGTTCTCGGCGGCGTCCATGATGCGGGCGTTGATCTTGCCGTACCGGACGATGATGGCGACCGGCTTGTGCTCGATGCACAGCGCCACGATGTCGTCCTCGGTCGGTTGCTTGCCGGCGAACACGACGTCGAACTGCGCGAGCATGTCGAGCGCTTGCGGCGCAAGGTCGGCGGCGGTCACGAGGACCACGGGTTTAGGCGAAGCGGCGTGCATCACAGCGCCTCGCCTTCGGCCAGCATGCCGGCCGCGCGCAGTTCCTTCTCGATCCAGCCTGGACGAAGGTCGCCCTTGTGGATCGCCGCGATACGCGCGGTCTCGAAGTCGAGCTTTTTCTGCGCGAGATCGACGATGCGCGCGACGTCGGCGCGCGCAATGACGACGACGCCGTCGGCGTCGCCGACCACCAGGTCGCCCGGATTGACCGCCGTGCCGCCGAGCGAGATCGGCGCATTCACGCGTCCCGCGATGCTCTTGGTCGGGCCGCACGGATTGAGGCCGGCCGCGAAGACCGGATAGTCGCCGTTGGCCAGTTCATGCGCGTCGCGCACCGCGCCGTCGATGATGATGCCGGCGATGCCGCTCGCCTTCGCCTGCGCCGCCATGATTTCGCCGAGCAGCGCGCACGAGATGTCGCCCTTGCCGTCGACCACGACGACGTCGCCCGGCTGCGCGACGGCGAGCGCCGCATGGATCGCGAGGTTGTCGCCCGCGCGGACTTCGACCGTGATCGCGGGGCCGGCGACCTTCATCTTCGGCGACAACGGCCGCACGCGACCATGCACCGTGCCGCGGCGGCCCGCGACGTCGGCCAGGATCGCGGCCTGGTAGCGCGCGGCCGCCTGAACGAGTTCCGGCGACACGCGTTCGATGTCGCGATTGATCGGAGAAGTGCTGGCGGATGTGTTGCTCATGATTCGACCTCGAGTTGTGCGTTGTACTCTGTACAACACTGGTGTACATGGTGAAATCACTATAACCAGACGACGCGCGCCATGGCACTGGCGTTTACCCTTTTACGTGGTAAACCAGTGTTTTACTCTGTACAATCTCAGGTAAATGTCGACGGGAGAGAAGGAATGGGAAACGACGGGGTCGTTGCCGTGGAAAAGGCGCTTGCGCTGCTGGACTGCTTCAAGCCCGGCGCCGAATCGCAGTCGCTCGCGACGCTGTCGCAGGCATCCGGCATGCACAAGACGACGGTCTATCGGCTGATGAATTCGCTGGAGCGGATGGGCTACGTCGTGCGCGCGCAGTCCGGCAACTATTCGCTCGGACATCGCGTGCTGTACCTCGGCAAGCTGTACGAGCAGTCCTTCCATCTGTCCACGGTGGTGGAGCCGGCGCTGCATGCGCTGGCCGCGCTGACGAAGGAAAGCGCATCGTACTACGTGCACGACGACGGGCAGCGGCTTTGCCTGTTTCGCGTCGAACCGTCCGAAGGTCTACGTGAAACGCGCCTCGCGGGCACGAAGCTGCCGCTCGACGACACCGCCATCAGCCACGTGATCCGCTTCTGGGGGCTCGGCGAACCGATCTACGACAAGCCGCCTGCGCTGCCCCTCTTCACCGCGGGCGCGCGCGACGTGCACACGGCGGCGTTCGCGGTGCCGGTCTTCGGCGCCGGCGACAAGTTCATGGCGGCGCTGACGCTTTCCGGTCCGGCATCCCGCCTCAGCGTCGCGCACGAGTCGGGCGAGCTCGATCGACCGCAACTGGATGCGGCCGCCGATCTCTCCCGGAAGCTGGGGGCGAGCGTCGCGCTCTGCGAGCACGTCTACGGCACCTGATCGCCGCTTCGGCAAAGGTCGGGGGTCAAGCCGACGAGCCGTTCGTCGCCTGACGGTGGAAACGTTCGCCCACGCCACGCCCGCGCGCTGCGGCATGACGCCTGCATCGCCGCACCGACGCGACGGCCCGTCGGCTCCGCCGAGAAAATCGATCGCGCCGGCCCGCGACCGGGCTTGCGCGGGCGGCACGGTCGACGCGCCGCCCGCGACGACGGCCGCCCTTACTCGATCGCCTTGAGCGCATCCAGCCCGTCCGGCAGCTTCGCGTCCGGAAACTGCGTGGACAGCGTGGCGTCGCGCCACCGCGCCGCCTCTTCCGCGCGCTGTCGTTCCGCCTGCTCGCAGACGAACAGCGCATCGCCGCCGAGCAGCAGGCGCAGCGGCACGTCGTCGCGGCGCGACAGGTCGACGATCAGCGCCGCGATCCGCGCGGGATCGCCGATCTCGTGGCCGCCATACGCACCGAGCAGCTCGAGAATCTTGCCGACCGACGGCTGATAGTCGGGCAGCAGATCGTCGACGTCGCGCTTCGCCTGCGCGGCCCATTCGGTACGCATCCCGCCCGGTTCGAGCGTGCACACGCGCACGCCGAACGGCGCGACTTCCTTCGCGAGCACGTCGCTGAATCCGCCGACCGCCCACTTCGCGGCCTGATACGCGGACAACCCGGGCGTCGACGTCCGCCCGCCGACCGACGACACCTGGAAGATGTGCCCCGCGCGCTGCGCGCGCATCGTCGGCAGCACCGCGCGCGTCAGGTTGATCACGCCGAACAGGTTCGTTTCGACCTGATCGCGGAACACGTCGGCGCCCATCTGCTCGAACGGCGCCGTATGGCCGTAGCCCGCGTTGTTCACCAGCACGTCGATGCGGCCGAACGCGGCCCGTGCCGCGGCGACAGCCTGCTCCGCCGCCGTTTCGTCGGTGACGTCGAGCGCGACCGGCAGCAAGCGGTCGCCATAACGTTCGGCCAGATCGGCCAGTCGCGCCGGGTCGCGTGCGCCGGCCACCAGTCGGTCGCCCGCCGCCAGCACGGCTTCCGAAATCGCGCGCCCGAGGCCGCGTGCGGCCCCCGTTACCATCCAGACTTTCGACATTTTTCCACTCCTTGATCGTGGTGAAACGATGAAAATGAATGATTACTCACTCATTAATATGGACGATGACGTGATCCTTCATGACCTGCATCGCCCTGCCTGAAACGCCCCGCCCGCCGTCGCGGCACGCGCCGCGCCGATGTCCATGCTTGATTCACACCGTGTGCAACACGGCCCACATCGCGCGAAACCCCGCTTCCCGGTAGGCATCGGCCCGCGCCGGATCGCGCGCGATGGATTCCATCGCGGTTTCCGCGATCGACGCGAACAACGCCGAACAGAACGCATGCGCTTCGTCGCGGTTCAGCGCGCCCGACGCGGCGACCTGTTCGCGCAGCAGCGCACCGATCCCGCCGAAGCCTTCCGAGCCGGCCGCACGATGCGCGTCGTCGATGCGCCCGCTCACGCCCAACTGCTGCAGCGCACGCCGGCCGTCCGGATTCGCGACGCCCCACGACACATAGCCGTTCCACGCATGCCGCACCGCCTGCTCGGCCGGCGCGTGTTCCGGAAACCCGGTCATCATCGCCTCGCGCAGGCCGGCCTTCAGGCTCAGGTAGAGCGCGTTCAGCAACGCATCCTTGGTCTCGAAATAGGTGAACACCGTGCCTTCCGCCACGCCGGCCAGCCTGGCGATGCGCGCGGTCGTCGCGCTCGCGCCGTCCTCGGCGAGCGCGCGCGCGGCCGCGGCGAGGATGGCGTCGTGCTTGTCGGGACTGCGCGGTCGGGCCACAATCGATTCCTTTAATGAGTGAGCGCTCAATCATAATGGGGCGATCATGTGGAATGCAAGCCCTGTTACATCCGGGGGAACCCATACGCAATCCATCAAAACCGTGCACTATTAGCGTTTTCACGTACGGGTGCGTTCACGTATCGGCGCCCTGTGCCTCGACGTTCGTTCCACGCTCACCGTTTCAGACGCGAACCTCCCATGACGAATCAGCCTACCCAGACCGCGGCCGACCGGCCCGTTGACATGATCATCTTCGGCGGCGGCGGCGACCTGGCCGCCCGCAAGCTGTTGCCCGCGCTGTACATGGCGCACCTGCACTGCAACCTGCCGCCGGAGACGCGCATCATCGCGGTCGGCCGCCGCGACTGGGGCATCGACGGCTATCGCAAGTTCATGGACGAGCAGTCGCGCCCGTTCATCGACGAGAAGGCGTTCGACGCCGATGCGTGGAGCCGCTTCCTCGACCTGTTCAAGTACGTGCTGATCGACGTGAACGCGCCGGAAGACTACGCGCGGCTCGCCGAAGCGGCGCGCGGCGACGCGATCCGCGTGTTCTACCTGTCGACGTCGCCTGAGCTGTTCACGACGATCTGCGACAACCTGTCGGCCGCGCATCTCGTCGACAGGCACTCGCGCGTCGTCCTCGAAAAGCCGCTGGGCCACGATCTCGCGTCCGCGAAGGCGATCAACAACGCGGTCGGCAAGCACTTCGAGGAATCGCAGATCTACCGGATCGACCACTATCTCGGCAAGGAGACCGTGCAGAACCTGATGGTGCTGCGCTTCGGCAACCCGATCTTCGGGCCGCTGTGGCAGGCGCCGAACATCCGCAGCGTGCAGATCACGGTCGCGGAAACGGTCGGCGTCGGCAGCCGCGCGGGTTTCTACGACCATACCGGCGCGCTGCGCGACATGGTGCAGAACCACCTGCTGCAACTGCTGTGCATCGTCGCGATGGAGCCGCCCGTGTCGCTCGACCCGGACGCGGTGCGCGACGAGAAGCTGAAGGTGCTGCGCTCGCTGCGGCCGATGTCGCTGTCGGACGTCGCGCGCGACACGGTGCGCGGCCAGTACACGGCCGGCGCGGTCGACGGCCAGCCGGTGAAGGGCTATCTCGAGGAAGACAACGTGCCCGCGGACAGCCGCGCGGAAACCTTCGTCGCGCTGCGCGCGCACATCAACAACTGGCGCTGGGCGAACGTGCCGTTCTTCCTGCGCACCGGCAAGCGGCTGCAGCGCCGCCAGTCGGAAATCGTGATCGAGTTCGCGGACATGCCGTTCTCGATCATCCCGACCGGCCCGCGCAATTACGGCAACCGCCTCGTGATCCAGTTGCAGCCGGAAGAGTCGATCCAGTTGCAGATGCTCGCGAAGGAACCGGGCAGCGGGATGAACATGGTGCCGGTGAGCCTGAACCTCGACCTGCAGCAGGCGATTCCGGAGCGGCGCGCGGAAGCGTACGAACGGCTGCTGATCGACGTGATCCGCGGCCGCCTCACGCACTTCATGCGCCGTGACGAGCTCGAAGCCGCCTGGTCGTGGGTCGAGCCGATCCTCGACGGCTGGAAGCAGCTCGGCGACCGGCCGCGCCTGTACACGGCCGGCACGTTCGGGCCCGCGGCTTCGTCGGCGCTGCTCGCGCGCGACGGGATGTCGTGGGCCGAGGAAGCGTAGGAAGCGCAGCACGCGCGGCATGTCGGCGGCGCACGCGCCGTCGGCATGCCGGATCACATCGGCGCGCCCGCCGCGCGCCGCCCGCCTTCGCGCCGTTCGCTTCGGCCGGAGAAAGTCCGCCGAGCTGTCCCGCGCGGGAACGGCGCCCGGCGGCAACGATACAGCCGCCCCCGGCTACACCGTCCCCATCCACGCCGCCTTGCGCCGTGCCGGCGCATCGCTGCCGCCGCTGCCGCCGCCCAGCACCTCGATCATGTAATCGACGAACGACGCGATCCGCGACGAAATCGCGGTATTCCGGTAATACACCGCGTTGATCGGCTGTTCGATCTCGAGCGTCTGGCGCGCGAGCACCTGCACGAGCCGCCCGGCCTCGCGATCCTGCGCGGTCATGAAATCCGACAGGCAGACGACACCCGCGCCCTCCAGCGCGAGCTGCCGCAACGTCTCGCCGCTCGACGAACAGATGTCCGGCTCGATGCGGCACGCTTCGCCGTCCGCGCCGAGGATCGGCCACGCGTTCAGCGATTCGGGCTGCGTGAAGCCGAGCAGCGTGTGCTTGCCGAGATCCTCGACCTTGCGCGGCTGGCCGTGCGCTTCGAGATACCCAGGGCTCGCGAAGATGCGCAGCCGGCTATTGCCGATGCGCCGGCTGTGCAGCGTCGAATCCTTCAGCCGCCCGATCCGGATCGCGACGTCGGTGCGCCGCTCCAGCAGGTCGATGATGCCTTCGTTGCTGTTCAGCTCCAGCTCGACCTTCGGGAAGCGTTCGCGATAGCCGCGCACGAGCGGCACGATCACGTGCAGCATGAACGGCGTCGCGGCGTCGACGCGCAGCCGCCCCGACGGCATCTCGCGCCGCGCGAGCATCTGCTCTTCCGCCGTCTCGACCGATTCGATGATCGCGCGTGCGTCCTGCAGGAACGCGCGCCCTTCCTCGGTCAGTTCGAGCCGGCGCGTGGTCCGGCGCAGCAGCGTGGTCTTCAGCTTCTCCTCGAGCCGCGCGAGCGTGCGGCTCGTGGCCGACACGGTGAGGTCGAGCTGCTGGGCGGCGGCGGTGATCGAACCGGTGTCGACCACGGCGGCAAAGGCCTGGAGTTCGTCGAGAGTGATCTTCATTGTTGATTTGAAATCAAAACAATTTGGTTTATAGACGAGTTTTTCAGCAAAAGTAAAGCCGGCACACTGCGATCCATTCCTACTGAAACCCGGATCCCGTCATGCCACTCGCGTTGCTTGCGCTGACCATCAGCGCCTTTGCCATCGGCACCACCGAATTCGTGATCGTCGGGCTGATCCCGACGATCGGTGCCGACCTCGGCGTCAGCCTGCCGTCCGCCGGCCTGCTCGTCAGCCTCTATGCACTGAGCGTCGCCATCGGCGCGCCGCTGCTCACCGCGCTCACCGGCCGCGTGCCGCGCAAGGCGCTGCTCGCCGGGCTGATGGCGCTCTTCACCGTCGGCAACCTCGTCGCGTGGCAGGCGCCCAGCTACGAATCGCTGATCGTCGCGCGCATCCTCACCGGCCTCGCGCACGGCGTGTTCTTCTCGGTCGGCTCGATCATCGCGACCACGCTCGTGCCGAAGGAGAAGGCCGCCAGCGCGATCGCGACGATGTTCAGCGGCATGACCGTCGCGTTCGTCGCCGGCATTCCGCTCGGCACCTTCATCGGCCAGCACTTCGGCTGGCGCGCGACGTTCCTGATCGTCGCGCTGTTCGGCCTCGTCGCGTTCCTCGGCGCGGTGGCGTTCGTGCCGCGCGGGCTGCCGCAGACGCCGCCGGCGCCGCTCGCCCGCCAGCTGCGCGTGCTGGCCCAGCCGCGCCTGCTGCTCGTCTATGCGATGACGGCCGTCGGCTACGGCGGCTCGCTGATCGCGTTCACGTACATGGCGCCGCTGCTCGAGCAGATCGCCGGCTTCACGCCGTCGCAGGTCAGCCTCGTGCTCGTCGGCTACGGCGTGTCGGTCGCGGTCGGCAACGTGTGGGGCGGCAAGCTCGCGGATGCCGTCGGCCCCGTGAAGGCGCTCAAGCGGATCTTCCTGCTGCTCGCGATCGTGCTGCTCGCGCTGACCTTCACGATCCACGTGAAATGGCTCGCGGTGCTGACGATGCTCGCGTGGGGCGCGGTCGCGTTCGGCAACGTGCCGGGGCTGCAGGTGTACGTCGTCAAGCAGGCGCGCCACTTCGCGCCGGACGCCACCGACGTCGCATCGGGCTTCAACATCGCCGCCTTCAACCTCGGCGTGGCCGGCGGCTCGTCGCTCGGCGGCCTGATCGTCGCGAACGTCGGCCTCGGCCACACGCCGTGGATCGCCGCCGTCGTCACGCTCGGCGCGTTCGCGCTCACCGCATTGAGCGGCCGTCTCGACCGCAGCCACGGGCTGCCGGAACGCACGGCCGAACCCGTCGAACTCGCCCATTGAACGTCACCTATTCACAGGAGCCACCCGCATGAACGCATCGACCCGACGTCCGCCGTTCGCCGGCAAGACTTTCGAAGTCCGTTACGACGGCCTCACCGCGCTCAACGCATACGACGAGGACGGCCTCCACATGCGCTACGAAATCACCGAAGGCCCGTACGCGGGCGCGAAGGGTGAAGTCGAATACACGTGGCAGCACGTCGCCGGCGAAACCTACGCGATCTCGTGGCAGGAAGCCGATCGGGCCACCGTCGTGCACATCGACGATTTCGCCGCCGGCACGTCGCGCTCGTTCTTCACCGCGTCGTCGCTCGATTTCTACCGGCTCGACGGCAGCCTGCGCGCGGTCTGAACGGACGGAGCCCCCAATCATGCCCACTTCACTCGACAGGCTCGCCGACGGCGGCTTCAGCATCGGCATCGAACTGCCGCTCGACAACGACTGGACCCCGTCCGGCAACGCGAAACGCCGGCATGACGGCCGCCACCCCGGCGTGCCCGACCTCGCCATCCACGCGGAACTCGCGCAGCTGGCCGACTCGCTCGGCTTCCGCGCGCTCTGGGTGCGCGACGTGCCGGTGTACGACCCGTCGTTCGGCGACGCCGCGCAGGTGTTCGAAACGTTCTCGTATCTCGGCTACCTCGCCGGGATCACGCACGACATCCTGCTCGGCACGGCGGCCGTCGTGCTGCCGCTGCGCGAGCCGCTGCTGACGCTGAAATCGGCCGCGACGATCCAGGAACTGAGCGGCGGCCGCCTGATGCTCGGCGTCGCGAGCGGCGACCGTCCGGTCGAATATCCGCTGTTCGGCCGCGACTTCGCGTCGCGCGGCGCGAATTTCCGCGACCAGGTCGCGCTGCTGCGCGACGGCGCGCGCGGGCACCTGCCGCCGGGCCTCGAGGTGCTGCCGGCCGCGCGCTCGCCGGTGCCGCTGCTCGTCGCGGGTCTCGCGCAGCAAACGCCCGCGTGGATCGGCGAGCACATGGACGGCTGCCTCGCGTATCCGGGCACGCCGGCCGATCACCTGCAGCGCGCCGCGAACTGGCGCGCGGTGGCCGGCGACAAACCGTACGTGAGCTTCATCCACCTCGACCTCGCGGAAGATCCGCACGAGCCGCTGCAGCGGCACCGCTTCGGCGCCCGCGCCGGACGCATCGCGCTGACGGAAGAACTCGCGGCGATGCGCGACGCGGGCGTACGGCACATCGGCCTGCATTTCCGCCGCAACTGCCGCCCGCTCGACGAGACGATGGCCGAGATCGCGTCGGACGTGCTGCCGATATTCCACGCGAATACGAAGGCAAACGCGCAGACGCGCGCCGCATAAGGCCGGCAACGGCCTCGAGCGAGCCCGCCGCACGACCGATATTTGAATTCAAATCAAATATTTTTGACCTCTAAAGGCGTTTATCTCATCAGTATCAAGCGCCAGAATGACTTCCATACCGCAACCGTTCCACCCCTTTCAGGAGCACTTGATGAGCAACATTCCCGCATTCGGCCTCGGTACGTTCCGCCTGCAAGGCCAGGTGGTCATCGACTCGGTGCGTAACGGCCTCGAAGTGGGTTACCGCGCAATCGACACCGCGCAGATCTACGGCAACGAAGCCGAAGTCGGCGAAGCGATCGCCGCGTCGGGCGTGCGCCGCGAAGACCTGTTCCTCACGACGAAGATCTGGGTCGACAACTACGCACCGGAAAAGCTCGTCGCGAGCCTCGAGGAAAGCCTGCGCAAGCTGCGCACCGACTATGTCGACCTGACGCTGATCCACTGGCCGGCCCCGGGCAACGGCGTGTCGATCGACGCGTTCATGACCGCGCTGGCCGACGCGAAGGCGAAGGGCCTCACGCGCCAGATCGGCATCTCGAATTTCAACATCGAACTGACGAAGGAAGCGATCGCGGCCGTCGGCAAGGATGCGATCGCGACGAACCAGATCGAACTGAGCCCGTACCTGCAGAACCGCAAGCTCGTCGAGTTCCTGACCGCCGAAGGCATCCACGTGACGTCGTACATGACGCTCGCGTACGGCAAGGTGCTCGGCGACCCGGTGATCGGCGCGATCGCACAGCGTCACGACGCGACGCCGGCACAGGTCGCACTCGCGTGGGCGCTGCAGCTCGGCTACTCGGTGATTCCGTCGTCGACGAAGCGCGAGAACCTCGCGAGCAACCTGCTCGCGCAGACGCTGCGCCTGACCGACGAAGACATGGCGCAGATCGCCGCGCTGGAGCGCAACGGCCGCGAAGTCGACCCGGCCGGCCTCGCGCCGAAGTGGGACTAAACGCACCGCTCTCTCGATCGAATCGTCCGCGGCCAGCCGGCCGCGGCCCCGACAGGACACCATCATGACCCAGGACCCGCTTTTCCAACCGCTGCAATTCGGCGCGCTGACGCTGCCGAACCGCATCGTGATGCCGCCGATGACGCGTTCGCGCGCCAGCCAGCCCGGCGACGAAGCCAACGAACTGATGGCCGCGTATTACGCGCAGCGCGCGAGTGCGGGCCTGATCGTCAGCGAAGGCACCTACATCGCGCCGCTCGGCAAGGGCTACGCATGGACGCCCGGCATTCACACGCCGTCGCAGGTCGCCGGCTGGCGCAAGGTGACGGACGCCGTGCATGCCGCGCACGGCCGCATCTTCGCGCAGCTGTGGCACGTCGGCCGCCTGAGCCACACGAGCCTGCTCGGCGGCGCGCAACCCGTATCGTCGTCGCCGCTCCAGGCGAAGGGCGTGAACGTGTTCATCGCCGGTGAGGACGGCAGCACGCCGGGCTTCGTGCAGGCATCCGAGCCGCGCGCGCTGTCCGTCGACGAAATCCGCGAGATCGTCGACCAGTACCGCGCCGCCGCGCGCCACGCGATCGAAGCCGGCTTCGACGGCGTCGAGCTGCACGGCGCGAATGGCTACCTCGTCAACCAGTTCATCGATTCGAATGCGAACACGCGTACCGACCAATACGGCGGCTCGCTGGAGAACCGGCTGCGCTTCCTGCGTGAAGTCACGCAGGCGCTTATCGAAGGCACCGGCGACGCGTCGCGCGTCGGCATCCGCCTCGCGCCGCTGACCACGTTGAACGGCTGCGTCGACGACGATCCGGAAACGACCTACCTCGCCGCCGCGAAGCTGCTCGGCGAGCTCGGCGTCGGCTACCTGCACATCGCGGAAGCCGACTGGGACGACGCGCCGCTGATGCCGGTCGCATTCAAGCAGCAGCTGCGCGCCGCGTACCCGGGCGTGCTGATCTACGCCGGTGCGTACACCGCCGAGCGCGCACGCGAAGCGATCGCCGCCGGCTGGGCCGACCTCGTCGCGTTCGGCCGCCCGTTCGTCGCGAACCCCGACCTGCCCGAACGCCTGCGCACCGGCGCCGCGCTCGCGCAGCACGACCGCAACACGCTGTTCGGCGGCGGCGCCCAGGGCCTGACCGACTACCCGACGCTCGCGCAAGCCGCGGCGTAACGATTCATCGGAGTCCGGCATGAAAGCAACGCTCGCCCGGCTCGCGTTCGCCGCGATCCTGCCGTTCGCGGCGGCCCGGGCGGCGCACGCCGCGCCGGCCGCACCCGCGGCCGACCGGTATCCGTCCGTCCAGGGCGCGAACGACGCGTTCGGCGGCGACACCTGAGTGGGCGTCGGAGGTCTATCCGAATCCGCACACGCAGGATGAATTCCCGATCGACCAGTACATGCGCGCGAAGCGCGGCATCTGCAACCTGGAGCGGATCGACAGCCGCGCGCTGGTGCGCGACAAGGCGCGGGAATTCCCGTTCGTGCTCGGCCAGCCGCTGTACGTCGGCTCCACGCAGGTCAACATCAACCCGGTTGCGATCCGCCGATCGCCCCTCCGCCCCCCGACCATCGCGGCCGCTAGCGCCGCGATCGTCATTTCCGGGTTGCAGCCTGCGCCATCGGCGTCTAGTGTTGACGAGATCGACTTCACACGACCGTCACCCGACCTGAGAGGACGCTCCGCCATGCCCAGCCGTTCCCCGACACGCGACATGCTGTTGGCCCTCGCAGCCAGTCTCTATTGCGCGGCGTTCACCGCGCCCGCGCATGCCGACGAGGCCGCCGGCCTCGCGCCGCCCGAGCCGGCCACGCCGGTGCTGTCGACCACCGCGAGCGGCATGCAGGTCTATGCATGCGAATACGACGCCGGGCACCGGCTCGCGTGGGCATTCCAGTACCCCGAAGCACTGCTGTTCGATGCCGGCGGCACGCTCGTCGTCCGGCACGGCGCGGGCCCGTCGTGGGAGGCACTCGACGGCAGCCGCGTCACCGGCAAGAAGCTCGCGGAAGCGCCGGGCACACACCCGGGCAGCGTTCCTCAACTGCTGCTCGCGGCCACGCCGGCCGCAACCGGCACGCTTGCCGGCGTGCGCTTCGTGCAGCGGCTCGACACGGCGGGCGGCACGCCGCCGGCCACGACGTGCACGACCGAGCATGCGGTCGGACGCTTTCCTTACTTCGCGCGTTATGTGTTCCTGAAGTGAAGTGAGGTGACGTGACGTGAGGTAACGCCCGGCGCCGCCGGCACCGGGCATCTTCCCGCTTCCTGCCGCCACGCCGCCATTCATTCAGTTTTCCTGTCTTTCATGCGAACAAGCGTGGCAGCGTCGACACCCGCGTTACGTCCGTTCAGCGTATCCGCATCGACAACTCGACTTCGCCGTCGAACGGCACCGACAGATAGCCGTTTTCCGGCGCGCGCACGTACGCGAGGTAGTCGGGGCTGTATTCCGCGTTGTCGGCCACGACGAACGCCCCCGCCTCGAGGTGAGGTTCGACCAGCGCCAGAATCTCGGGATACAGCCCTTTCGCGCCGTCGAGCAGCAACAGGTCGACCGAATCCGGAAGATCGGCGGCCAGCGTGCGCAGCGCATCGCCTTCGCGAATCTCCACGAGATCGGCGAGCCCGGCCGCCGTCAGGTTCGCCCTCGCGCGCGCGACCTTCGACGGTTCGAACTCGCTCGTGACCAGCCGGCCACCGCCGTTGTCACGCAGCGCGGCCGCGAGATGCAGCGTCGAAATGCCGAACGACGTGCCGAATTCGACGATCGCCCGCGCGCCGCCGCTGCGCGCGAGCATGTACAGCAGCATGCCCGTCTCGCGCGACACGGGAAGCGGATAGTCCTTCAGGCGCGCATACAGATCGGTGTAGTCCGTCTTGCTGCGCATCAGCCGCGCCTGTTCGTCGCGCGACACGTCGGCAAAGGCCGGGCTCGTCGCGGGCGACGACGCCTCGGCTTCGTCGAACAGGCGCGCGAGCAGCGACGCCAGCGGGTCGTGAATCAGGGTGGTCATGCGGATCTCCAGTGTCAGGTTGAGTGCGTCAGTGCGCCCGACTAGAATATGACGAACTATTCAGGTTTTACTATTCGCATTGGCCAACCGCCCATGACCGACCGTCGAAATGCCCCGATTGCCACGCGCAAGCTGCCTCGGCAGGCGCGCTCGACCCGTCTCGTCGAAGACGTCCTCCAGGCTGCTGTTCAGGTTTTGGCGACCGAAGGCGCGCAGCGCTTCACGATGGCGCGCGTCGCCGAGCGCGCCGGCGTGAGTGTCGGCTCGCTGTACCAGTACTTCCCGAACAAGGCGTCGGTGCTGTTCCGGCTGCAGCACGACGAATGGCGGCAGACGTCCGACATGCTGTGCCGAATACTGCAGGACACGCAGAAGACGCCGCCCGAGCGACTGCGCACGGCCGTCCATGCGTTCATCCAGTCGGAATGCGACGAGGCGGGCATGCGCATCGCGCTCGACGACGCCGCACCGCTCTATCGCGACGCGCCCGAAGCACAGGAAGTGAGAGCCGAAGGCAACCGGGTCTTCAGCGCATTCATGCGCGAAGCGTTGCCCGGCGTGCCCGAGACCACGCATGCGCTCGCCTGCGAGCTGATCAAGACAACGCTCACGTCGGGCGGCAAGACGTTCTCCGAAACCGCGCGCACGCCGGCGGAAATCGACGCCTATTCGACCGCGATGGCCGACATGTTCTGCGCGTACCTCGCGCATCTCGCACGCGACTGACGCGACTGACGCGACTGACACGGCCGGCGCGATCGAAGCGACGAGGGCCGGAACGCGCGAGCGCAAGCCGCGTGCGGCACCGGTATCATCCGGGTGCCGCTTGTACACGGCCGCGCATCGCGTCGCGCGCCGCCGTTTTCATGCGCGTGCACCGCCTCGATGAAAGATATTCGTAATATTCAATGCCTCACCCGCTCCCGCCCTGCCCGTCGACCCTGCATTCAAATAGTCGCCTTAACGGATTCGAACTAGGCGTATACACGCGTGTCGTCGCGACGGAGCCCGGTTGCACGCCGATATAAGCGCTGCGACATGCGCTGCATGCACTTCCCCCGATGGGACGTGATCGGCCGCTCGCCTAACCTTCGCTACGGCAAAGCACACGTGACGGGGTCGACCACACCACGCGTCGTCCGACGCGACACCCTCGCGATCGTTTCGATTCGCACGTAACGACACGCATCACGCGTCATTCGTCCCCACGACGTTGCCGACAAATCCCAACTAGATACGAGACACCCTGACGACGGTTCGCTACGGGCCGTTTCAGCATGCTGATAAAGGAGCAAGCTCATGAGTGATACCCCGGTGCAGCCGACGGTCGACGTCGGCGCGGCAGAATCTGACTTTGGCACCCAGGGAGTCATCGACCGGTATTTCGGCATTTCGTCGCGCGGCAGCACGCAACGCACCGAGATCGTCGCCGGCGTCACCACCTTCCTCGCGATGGTCTATTCCGTGTTCGTCGTGCCCGGCATGTTCGGCAAGGCCGGCTTCGACACGAGCGCGGTGTTCGTCGCGGTCTGCCTCACGACCGCGTTCGGCTCGCTGCTGATGGGCCTGTGGGCGAAGCTGCCGATCGCGATCGGCTGCGCGATCTCGCTGACCGCGTTCACCGCGTTCGGCCTCGTGCTCGGCAAGGGGCTGCATCCGACGGTCGCGCTCGGCGCCGTGTTCCTGATGGGCCTCGTGTTCACCGGCATCTCGGTGACCGGCGTGCGCTCGTGGATCCTGCGCAACCTGCCCGCGGGCGTCGCGCACGGCACCGGGATCGGCATCGGCCTGTTCCTGCTGCTGATCGCGTCGAACGACGTCGGCCTCGTGATCAAGAACCCGGGCGCCGGCCTGCCGGTCTCGCTCGGCCAGATCACCGCCCTCCCGGTGATCATGTCCGTCGTCGGCCTCGCCGCGATCTTCGGCCTCGAGAAGCGTCGCGTGCCGGGCGGCATCCTGCTCGTCGTGATCGCGATCTCGATCTTCGGGCTGATCTTCGATCCCGCCGTGAAGTACCACGGCGTCTTCGCGCTGCCGTCGCTGAGCGCACCGGGCCATGCATCGCTGATCGGCGCGATGGACATCAAGGGCGCGCTGTCGATGGCCGTGCTGCCGAGCGTGCTGGCGCTGGTGATGACCGCCGTGTTCGACGCGACCGGCACGATCCGCGCGGTCGCGGGCCAGGCCGGCCAGCTCGACGAGAACGGCCGCATCATCAACGGCGGCCGCGCGCTGACCGCCGATTCGATCAGCTCGATCTTCTCCGGTTTCCTCGGCGGCGCGCCGGCGGCGGCCTACATCGAGTCGAGCGTCGGCGTGGCAGCCGGCGCGAAGACGGGCCTCGCGGCCGCCGTGGTCGGCCTGCTGTTCCTCGTCGTGATGTTCTTCTCGCCGCTCGCGGGCCTCGTGCCGTCGTACGCCACCGCACCCGCGCTGATGTACGTCGGCCTGCTGATGCTCGGCAGCGTGAGCAAGCTGCACATGGACGACATGGTCGACGCGATGTCGGGCCTCGTATGCGCGGTGTTCATCGTGCTGACCGCGAACATCGTGACGGGCATCATGCTCGGCTTCTCGACGCTCGTGATCGGCCGCATCGCCAGCGGCGAATTCCGCAAGCTGAACGTCGGCACCGTGCTGATCGCGGCCGTGCTCGTCACGTTCTATCTCGGCGGCTGGGCGATCTGACCGCGAGACATGCGCGACGTTGCCTGCAGAAGGGCGGCGCGCATCGGGACGACATCGTCTCCTCCACCATCGTCGTTGATGGTCTCCAGGCCTGGGAACGCAAGTTTCCAGGCTTTTTTTTGTGCGTGCAGTGCAGCACGATGCGCGGCGCGGCAACGGCGCGACGCAAATCCGCGCCCGGTGCTACGATCGCGCTTTGCCCCCTTCAGGAGCCGCGATGAACGCGCTCGGCATCGTCTCCGAATCGAGCACCCGGACCTCGGCGCGCAAGCCGCCGTTCATCCCGTCGTTCGGGTTCCACGAAGTGCATGAATCGCAGCCGATCGACGCGCCGCCCGCGCGCATCATCGACGCCGTCGCGTCGCTCGACATGCGTGCCGATCCCGTCATCGACGCACTGCTCATGGTGCGCGAATTCCCGGCCGCCGTCGCCGGCGCGCTCCGCAACGGGCCGGCCCGCCCCGAACACGCGCGCTTCGGCTTCGACTCGTTCACGCTGCTCCACCGCGACGACACATCGCTGTCGCTCGGCCTCGTCGGCCGCTTCTGGCGTCCCACGCCCGACGTCCGAACGATCGCCGACGCAACGGCCTTCGTGCGGCACGACGACCCGCGCGATGCGAAGCTGGTGCTCCGCTTCGAGGTCGTCGGGCTCGCATCGGGCGCGCACATGCTGCGCACGGAAACGTTCATCCACTGCCCGAGCGAGCGCACGCGCTGGCTGCTCACGCCGTACTGGCTCGCGATCCGGCTGGGAAGCGGCTGGATCCGGCGCCGTACGCTGGCGGCCGTCGAAACGGCACTCGTCAGAACGGCTTGATCACGACCAGCCCGACGACGATCGCCGTCGCGGCCACGACCGCGCCCGCCGCCTGACCGAGCCACGGTGTCGGCACGACGACCAGATCGTCGCGCTCCATGCGCCGCAGCGTGCCGGCCAGCACGCCGTGCAGCGCCGACAGCGCGACGACGACCGCAAGCTTCACCGACAGCCACGCCGCGCCGAACCAGTGCCCGTTGAGCGCGATCGCGACACCCGTGATCCAGACGATCGCGAGTGCAGGCGCCGTCACCATGCGATCCCAGCGCCGCACCGCGCGATGCACGGCGAGGTTCGCGATCCGGACACCGACGGACAGCATCAGCAGCCCGCCGACGAACGTGACGACGGCCGCCACGTGCACGGTCTTCATCATCAGGTAGATCATCGCGCGTGCCTCCGGCGCGCGATCCATCCCGCACTCGCCAGCCCCGCGAACGGCACGACGGCCGACAGCACGAGCCGCGCGACGTCGCCCCTGCTCCACAGCCCGCTCGATGCGGTGCCGACGACCGCCCACACGTACATCGCGAACGCGATGCCGTGGACCGGCCCCATGATCGATACCGCGACCGGATAACCGGCCAGATGCTTGAGCGGCACGGCGACGCACACCAGCACGACGAGTGTGGTCGCCTCCAGCAACGACAGGTACTGCAGGCTCCGCAACGCGTCGCGATCGTCTTGTTTCATCGGCGGGGCTCCAGGTTGATCCGCCGCGATTGTCGCGTGTGGTGCGGGTTCGAGCCATTGGCTAGAATGACATCTTTCAACGGATTCTGGCCAAACCCTCGAACGCCATGCATACGGTCGCCGTGCTCGCCTTGCCCGATGTCGTCCCGTTCGATCTGGGCGTCGCATGCGACACGTTCGCACGCGTGCGTGCGCCCGGTGTCGAACAGGCCTACCGCGTATGCGTGTGCAGCGAGCATCCGCGCGTCGCCGGCGACCTGTTCGAGCTGCGGCCCCCGTTTCGCCTCGATGCGCTCGCCGACGCCGATACGATCGTCGTCCCCGGCACGTCGGTGCCGCTCGCACCCACGTCACGCCGTGCGATTGCCGCCCTGCGCGAAGCGGCCGCGCGCGGGTGCCGGATCGCATCGATCTGCAGCGGCGCGTTCGTGCTCGCGGAAGCCGGGTTGCTCGACGGCCTGCGCGCGACGACGCACTGGCTCGCGGCCGCCGAACTCGCACGCCGCTATCCGGACGTCGACGTCGATCCGAACGTGCTGTTCGTCGACAACGGGCGCATCCTGACGTCGGCCGGCGCGGCGGCCGGCCTCGACCTGTGCCTGCACATGATCCAGGCCGACTATGGCGCGGCGGTTGCCGTCGACGCCGCACGCAGCGCGGTGGCGCCGCGCGTGCGCGAAGGCGGGCAGGCGCAGTTCATCGCGCCGGAATGGCCGGCCGCCACCGACGGGCTGCACGATCTGATGGACTGGCTCCAGGCGAACCTGCGCAAGCCGCTCACGCTCGACGAGATGGCCCGCAAGGCGTCGACGAGCGTGCGCACGCTGACGCGGCGCTTCCAGGAACAGACCGGCACGTCGCCGCGCCAATGGCTGCAGACTGCACGCGTCCGGCATGCGCAGCAGTTGCTGGAGGTCACGGAACTGTCGGTCGAGCATGTCGCGACGGAGGCCGGGTTCAGTTCGGTCACCGCGTTTCGCGAGCGGTTCGCGCGCATCGTCGGCACGTCGCCGCAGCGGTATCGTCGCGCGTTCCGCGCGCGCGCCGGCGCGTGACGTTCGCAACGTCACCGCCGCCTGCGCAACGGCACGCGATGTGTCGAGCCGGCGCGGCACCGCGTGCATGCAACCCTAGGGATCGCGACCGAAAACCGCCGCCCCGCCTCGTTCGCCACACTGTCGCGCCAACCGGACCCGATCGATGACCCGCATCCGCAATCCCCTGAACATCGCGCAGCTCCAGGCGTTCGTCTCCGCCGCACATCACAAGAGCCTGCGCGCCGCGGCGCGCGAACTCGGCGTCACGCAGCCCGCGATCACGCATACGATCCGCGAGCTCGAAACGGCGCTCAACGCGGAACTGCTCGCGCGCAGCGTCCGCGGCGTCGAGCTGACCGCATGCGGCCATGCGCTGCTGCCGCGCGCCGAGCAACTGCTCGGCGATATCCGCCGCACGGTCGAGGCCGTCGAACAGGTGAAGGGCGAGATGTCCGGCCGGGTCGCGGTCGGCACGATGCCGTCGATCGCGCTGACCGCGCTGCCGCGCGCGGTGACGGCATTTCGCCGGTCGATGCCGGACGTGAGCCTGCATCTCGAGGAAGTGACGGTGCCCGACGCGCTCGCGCAGTTGCGCAACGGCACGCTCGACATCGCTGCGATGCACCACGTGCCCGCGCTCGATCGCGATTTCACGCAGTTGCCGCTGCTGTCCACCGAGTTCACCGTCGTGATGCGCGAAGGCCACCCGCTCGCGCACGCGCGCCGGTTAGAGGAATTGCTCGATGCCGAGTGGATCGTCACCGTCGGCGCCGAGCAGTTTCCGCACAGCGTGATGGTCGGGATGTTCCAGGCGCACGGGCTGCCGCTGCCGAAGCGGCTCTTGCGCTCGCCGATGTCGTTCGCGGTGACGCTCGGGCTCGTCGCGCGCTCGGACGTGATCGGCTGCTTCACGCGCCCGCTCGCCGCGACGGTCGCGCCGCTCGGCATCCGCACGGCCGAACTCGACGAGCGCATGCCGCGCTTCGACCTGTCGATCATCGCGCGGCGCGACCTGCTGCCCACGCCCGCCGTCACGCAATTCGTCACGTGCCTGCAGCGTGCGGTCAACGAAACGCTCGGCTGAATCGTTCCTGTGTCTGAAACGGCGGCGCACGCAACGCGCCGCCGCCGGGCCCGGTATCGGGGCTTGTCCTAGGCGCCCTGCCGGTATTTTGTCTTGATAATCTTGCGCACGTCGCGCGCCCGCATCGGGTGGGCGAAACGGACAGCCTGCCGCGAAGCCGCGGCCGGCCGAAGGCTTACGGCGCGGCACAACCGCGCACCCATCGAACAAAACGAGGAGTCACCTGGTGAAAAAGATTCTTGCGGCTGTGACCGTTGCCCTGCTCGCCGTATCGGCCGGCAGCGCGTATGCGAAGGACTGGTCGACCGTGCGGTTCGGCGTCGACGCAAGCTACCCGCCTTTCGAATCGAAAGGCGCTGACGGCAAGGTTGTGGGTTTCGACGTCGATCTCGGCAACGAAATCTGCCGCCGCATGAACGCGAAGTGCGTGTGGATCGAAAACGACTTCGACGGGATGATTCCGGCACTGAAGGCCCGCAAGTTCGACGGCGTGCTGTCGTCGATGTCGATGACGCCGGCGCGTCAGGAACAGATCGCCTTCTCGGCGAAGCTGTTCAACACGCCGACGCGCCTCGTCACGAAGAAGGGCGCCGGCCTGATGCCGACGGCCGAATCGCTGAAGGGCAAGTCGGTCGGCGTCGAGCAGGGCACGATCCAGGAAACCTATGCGAAGACGTACTGGGCAGCGAAGGGCGTGAACGTCGTGCCCTACCAGAACCAGGACCAGGTCTACGCCGACCTGATCTCGGGCCGTCTGGACGGCGCGCTGCAGGACGCGGTGCAGGCTGAGATCGGCTTCCTGAAGACGCCGCGCGGCGCGAACTTCGACTTCGCCGGCAAGGATCTCGACGATCCGAAGACGCTCGGCAACGGCGCCGGTATCGGCCTGCGCAAGGAAGACACCGACCTGAAGACGAAGATCGACGGCGCGATCGCCGGCATGCGCAAGGACGGCACGTACGACAAGATCGCGAAGAAGTACTTCGATTTCGACGTCTACGGCAAGTAATCCGCCACGCAAGCGCACGCTTCGCTTCGGCACGAACGGGCTCCGCAAGGAGCCCGTTTTTTTGCGCACGCGGTACCGGCAGCGTTATTTTTTCCGCACCAACCTGATGATTCACAACGAAAATCGGCGCGTTCTGGCGCCGGTTTGATGGGGGCGAGGAAGGCAACGTACAATCGATCTTCCACGCACACCGGATCATTCGCGGCTGCGCCGCACTCCCCCATCATGCAAACGCAGACCCATCCGCTGATTTCCCCCGCCGTCGGTACCGAACGCCAGATCACGAGCTTTCACTACGGCCCGCGCGGCGGCAAGAAGGTCTACATCCAGTCGTCGCTGCACGCGGACGAGCTGCCCGGCATGCTGGTCGCCACGCTGCTGCGCCGCAAGATCGCCGCGCTCGAAACGGCCGGCAAGCTGCGCGGCGAAGTCGTCATCGTGCCCGTGCCGAACCCGATCGGCCTGTCGCAGCACGTGTTCGGCGATCACCTCGGCCGCTTCGAGCTCGGCTCGATGCAGAACTTCAACCGCAATTTCCACGATCTCGCGGCGCTCGTGCTGCCGCACGTCGAAAGCCGCCTCACGAACGACGCGCAGCGCAATCTCGTCGCCGTGCGCACCGCGATGCGCGAAGCGCTCGACGAACAGAAGCCGCGCACCGAACTCGACTCGCAGCGCCTCGCGCTGCAGAAGCTGTCGTTCGACGCCGATATCGTGCTCGACCTGCACTGCGACAACGATGCGGTGATGCACCTTTACACGAACCCCGATCTGTGGGCGGATGTCGAGCCGCTGGCGCGCTATCTCGATGCACAGGCGTCGCTGCTCGCGCTGAATTCGGTCGGCAACCCGTTCGACGAAATCCACAGCTTCTGCTGGTCGGACCTGCGCAACCGCTTCGGCGACCGCTTCCCGATCCCGAACGGCGCGATTTCCGTCACGGTCGAACTGCGCAGCGAACGCGACGTGTCGTACGAATTCGCCGAAAAGGACGCACAGGCGATCGTCGAATACCTGACCGAGCGCGGTGTCGTCGAAGGCACGCCGGCGCCGCTGCCGCCGCTCGCGCATCCGGCCACGCCGCTCGCGGGCACCGATCCGCTCGTCGCGCCCGTGTCGGGCGTGATCGTGTTCCGCACGCCGGTCGGCGCGATGATCGAGGCCGGCCAGGCCGTGGCCGACATCGTCGATCCGCTGACCGATCGTGTCGTCACGCTGAAGAGCAGCGTGTCGGGCGTGCTGTACGCGCGCCAGGTCGTGCGCTTCGCGACGGCCGGCATGGAAGTCGCGCGGATCGCCGGCGCGACCGCGATCCGCACGGGTTCGCTGCTGTCGGCCTGAGCGGCCGGCCCGCGCGCCGGGTCACGGCGCGTATCGGGCATCCCCCGGCGCTCACCCGCGCGCACCAACGAAATCGCCCGCTTGCGCGGGCGATCTGCTTTCCGGAATACCCGGCGCTCCATCCGGCCGGGCGATGGCACGCGTGGGCGTTCAGAACGCCGGCACGATCGCGCCGCCGAACTTCTGGTCGATGAACTTGCGCACGTCGTCCGATTCATAGGCCGCGACGAGTTTCTTCACCCACGGCTTGTCCTTGTCCTGCGCGCGCACGGCGATCAGGTTCGCGTACGGCCCGCGCAGGTCCTCGATCGCGATCGCATCCTTCACCGGCGTGAGCCCGGCCTTCACCGCGTAGTCGGTGTTGATCGACGCGGCATCGACGTCGGGCAGCGCGCGCGGCAGCTGCGCGGAGTCGAGTTCGACGATCTTGATCTTCTTCGGGTTCTCGGCGACGTCGAGCGGCGTCGCGTTCACGCCGTTGGCGCCGACGCCCGGCTTCAGCTTGATCACGCCGTATTTCTGCAGCAGCAGCAGCGCGCGGTTGCCGTTCGACGGATCGTTCTGGATCCCGACCTTCGCGCCCACCGGCAAGTCCTTCAGCGACTTGATCTTCTTCGAATAGAAACCCATCGGCGCGGTGTAGGTGAGCCCGACGTTGACGATCTTGTAGCCGCGCTGCTTGATCTGGCTGTCGAGGAACGGCTGGTGCTGGAAGCCGTTCGCGTCCAGGTCGCCGGCATCGAGCGCCGCGTTCGGCTGCACGTAGTCGTTGAATTCGATGACCTTGATCGCGAGGCCTTCGCGTGCGGCGACCTTCGTCACCTCGGTCCAGATCTGCGCGTCGGGGCCGCTCATCGTGCCGATCTTCAGCGTTTGCGAGTCGGCGTGCGCGCCGGGCGCCGCGAATGCCAGTGCGGCTGCGAGCGCGCCGAGGCCGGTCAGGAATGAACGTCGCATGGTGTCCTCTTGTCCCGTGTCGTTTGTTGGAAGACGGATCGTGGCACGGGGCCGGAACGCCACCAACCAAGCTTATTTCATGTGCATATTCCGGGGCCGGATCGATTCTCAGCCGAATTCGGTATAACCCCCGACTGTACAAGCGGGCAGAATTCAGTGTCGCATCGGCGCCACACATTCTTCATATGACAGTCGCTGTCATATTCATTACGTGGCCCCTCGATAAAGTTGCCGCCGGTCCGTGAAAGCGCCCATAGAGAGCGCCGGAACCGCAACTGGACACGCCATTTATTCGCTCGGAGAATCCTTTGAACAAGAAACTGTTGACCATCGCCGTCCTGGCAGCAACGGCCGGCACGGCGCACGCACAAAGCAGCGTGACGCTGTACGGCGTCATCGATGCCGGTATCAGCTACGTGAACCACAGCAAGACCGCCAACGGCGGCTCGGGCAAGCTGTTCAAGTATGACGACGGCGTTGCCCAGGGCAGCCGTTGGGGCCTGCGCGGCACCGAAGACCTCGGCGGTGGCCTGAAGGCGATCTTCGTGCTCGAAAACGGCTTCAACAGCGGTAACGGCACGATCGGCCAGGGCGGCGCGATCTTCGGCCGCCAGGCTTACGTCGGCCTGAGCCAGTCGCAATACGGCACGGTCACGTTCGGCCGCCAGTACTCGTTCTCGACCGACATCCTCGGCTCGAACTACTCGACGGGCGGCAACACGGTCGCGGGCAACTACGCGTACCACGTGAACGACATCGACCAGCTCACGTCGAGCCGCATCAACAACGCCGTGAAGTTCCAGAGCGCGAACTACTCGGGCTTCACGTTCGGCGCGTTGTACGGCTTCTCGAACTCGACGGACTTCGCCGGCGCACCGGCAACGACGTCGGGCACGACGACGACGGCAGGCTCGTCGCGCGCATACAGCTTCGGCCTGAACTACGCGAACGGCCCGTTCTCGCTCGGCGCCGCGTACACGGACATCCGCTTCCCGAGCCAGTCGACGCCGGCATTCTCGACGACGATCGCGAACCTGAGCACGGGCAACGTCCGCGACCTGCGCACCTACGGTGTGGGCGGCCGCTACGTCTGGGGCCCGGCAACGGCATGGCTGCTGTGGACGCGTACGCAGTTCTCGACCGTCTCGGGCGCGGGCGGCACGTTCTACAACGCGTATGAAGCAGGTGCGAAGTACGCGTTCACGCCGGCTCTGTCGGGCGGCCTCGGCTACACGTACACGAACGCGACGCAGAACGGCAACTCGTGGCACTGGAACCAGGTCAACGGTATCGCCGACTACGCACTCAGCAAGCGTACCGACGTGTACGGCCTGGTCGTGTACCAGCAGGCATCGGGCAAGGGCGTGCAAGCGCAGATCGGCTCGAGCACGAGCTACTTCAACACGTCGGGCACGGGTTCGAAGAACCAGATCGCCGCACGTATCGGTATCCGTCACAAGTTCTAAAGCATCCGCTTAACTCGCGGATCACGACGGCAAGAAGCGCCCCGCTCCACGCGGGGCGCTTTTTTATGGGCTTTTAAGTTTCGCTTAATTCTGGGCTGAGAGGATGCTCTCACCCCCCCTGTTGGCCGCCTGAACATCGGCGGCTTTTTTTTTGAACCGCCGACGGCGCCGCCATCGATTGCCCACAAGACAGGATCGGAGGCCATGATGATCGAAGATACCGTTTTCAGCCATCTGCACGCGATTCTGACGTGCCAACACTCGATGCCGGTCCAGAGCTGCCGCGTATCGGTCGAAATGCAGCGCCCGTGGGGGCGGCCGTATCGTCTCGTCGAATGGACGATGCATCTCGACGCACCCGCGCGGCGCCAGATCGTGCCGGCCGAATCGACCGACGAAGAGATCGCCGAGGTCGTCGCGTCGCACGTGCCGGGCCGGCTTTACGGCGACGGCCGGCTGCAGTTCTGAACGCCGTCCCGTTCCACCCGCTGCCTGTCTTTCGAGCGCGCCGCACGCATCGTGCGGCAGTCGGTCTCGTTTGATGCGGCAATGAAACCTGCTACGCTGCGCGTTTTCGTCCACGCAACACATGATGGAAAACGCATTCAACGAACGCGGCGTGATGATCACGCGCAACGGCCTGTCGGCCGCGGGGCAGGTATTCGCGCTGCGTGACATCCGCCACGTCGATGTCGTCAAGATTCCGAAAAACCGCCTCGTGCCGTCGCTGATCTCGCTGATCGGCGCGGCCGCCGCCGTGGCGGGCGGCATCGCCGGATCGAGCGCCGCGCTCGTCGTCGGCGTGATGCTCGCCGTCGTCGGTTATCTCGCGTGGACCACGCAGGACGTCACGTATCGCCTGATGGTCGAGATGCCCGACGGCAAGCGCGAAGCGCTGTCGAGCGTCGACGTCGAGTTCGTCGAACGCGTTGCGCAGGTCGTGCGCGATGCGCAGGCCGCAACGACGGCCGGCTGATTCCGTTCGCATCCCTGCACGCTTCGATCCGTGGTGCCCGGCCGCGCGCGGCGCGTTTCGCGTCGCGCAACGGCGCCCTCGATTGCCCCCGTCGAATCGCATTCCACCACCGCCTCGCCTGCGCTGCGTACGCCGACCGCCTAGTATGGAAAGAGCGGCTCGTCGCCGCATCGTCCGAGGAGGCCAGCATGAACGTCCAGACGCTGTCCGGCACGCTTCGCGCGCAGGAACTGCTGATCGTGTCGATGATCCGCGCGCTTCCCCCTGACGCACGCCGTGCGCTCGTCGACCTCTACACCGAACAGATCGCGTTCGCCGAACAGGCCGGCCTCGAAGGCCACGGCGATCGCGCGACGCACGATGCGTTCATCACGCATGCGCGCAACCTGCTGATCCGCATCGAAGCACTCGCCTAGGGCCTGTTCACGCTCGTGACAGGCTTGCGCCGGGGCCCGCGCTTCTCCCGTATTTCCCGCCACGGCAGGCCCGAGCCGCGCAGGTGAGCGCTCACCCACGCGTGCCGCCTTTCGTTCTTGTATTGATAATAATTCTCATTTACACTGGCAAAATTATCAGTTGCCTTTCAATTCGCCGCCCGCCGCATTCCGTGCGCGGGCGGGCCAGCCAGGTGAACGCGTCACCCAGCCAGCCTTCGGGCTTGTTTTCGTCAATGGGAGACCACCTGTGCATTGCTATACGCTGGCGCGGCGGCCGATCTGTGCCGCGCTGTTCGGCGCGTTCGGCCTGTCCGCCGCCCCGGCTCACGCCGATTCGTCGCCACAAGGCGCCACCCCGCCTTCCACCCTGCTCGTTGCCGCGTCCACGCGCGGCGATGCGGCGCTGCTCGATCCTGTCACCGTCACGGCCAACCGCACCGCAACGGCCACGAGCCGCACGGCTGCGTCCGTCTCGGTGATCACCGACGAGGATCTGGAGGAACAGCAGGCCACCAACATCAAGGATGCATTGCGCTACGAGCCGGGCATCACGGTGCGCCGCACCGCGTACCGGCCCGGCACCGCCGCGCTCGGCGGCGGCCGCGACGGCGATTCGAGCATCAACATCCGCGGCCTCGAAGGCAATCGCGTGCTGCTGATGGAAGACGGCATCCGCCTGCCGAACGCGTTTTCATTCGGCCCGCTCGAAGCGGGGCGCGGCGACTACGCCGATCTCGACACGCTCAAGCGCATCGAGATCCTGCGCGGGCCGGCGTCGGCGCTCTACGGCAGCGACGGCCTGACCGGCGCGGTGAACTTCATCACGAAGGATCCGCGCGACCTGCTGTCGATCTACAACAAGCCCACCTACTTCTCGTTCCGGCCGAGCTACGACTCGGCCGACCGCAGCATCGGTGCGACCGTGTCGGCCGCGGGCGGCAACGATCGCGTCCAGGGAATGATCATCGCCGACGGGCGGCGCGGCCACGAGGTCGACACGCGCGGCAGCAACAACTCGGCGAGCACGCTGCGCACCACGTCGAATCCGCAGGACGTCTATTCGGAATCGCTGCTCGGCAAGCTCGTACTGACGCCCACCGCGCGCGACACGTTCAAGCTCACCGCCGAAACGGTGCAGCGGCGCGTGAGCACCGACGTGCTGTCCGCGATCAATCCGCCGACCACGCTCGGCCTCACGACGAACGACCGGCTCGAACGCAACCGCTTCAGCGTCGGCTACGATTTCCGCGACGATGCGTTCCGCTGGTTCCAGACCGCGCACGTGCAGTTCTACTACCAGGACGCGAAGCAGGACCAGTACGCGTTCGAGACGCGCGGCGCGCCGCTGAAATCGCGTTCGCGCGACAACCAGTACAAGGAACGCACGTTCGGCGGCTCGGCGTTCGCCGAAAGCGGCTTCGCGACCGGGCCGTTCGCGCACAAGCTGCTGTATGGCGTCGACGGCAGCGTGTCGCGCGTGACCAACCTGCGCGACGGCACGGTGCCGGGCGTCGGCGAAGCGTTCCCGAACAAGGCGTTTCCCGACACCGACTACACGCTGTTCGGTGCGTTCCTGCAGGACCAGATCGGCTACGGCCGCCTGCTCGTCACGCCGGGCCTGCGCTTCGACACGTACCGGCTGAGCCCGACCGCAAACGATCCGCTGTTCACCGGCAAGGCCGTGTCGACCAGCGCGAACGAACTGTCGCCGCGCGTCGCCGTGCTCTACGAGATCACACCGGCGGTCATTCCGTACGTGCAGTACGCGCACGGCTTCCGCGCACCGACACCCGACCAGGTGAACAGCAGTTTCTCGAACCCGGTGTACGGCTACACGTCGATCGGCAATCCGAACCTGAAGCCCGAG
Organism: Burkholderia sp. AU4i; assembly: GCF_000466765.1. Classification (NCBI taxonomy): domain Bacteria; kingdom Pseudomonadati; phylum Pseudomonadota; class Betaproteobacteria; order Burkholderiales; family Burkholderiaceae; genus Burkholderia; species Burkholderia sp. AU4i. Next base: position 93,382 of record NZ_ASSI01000009.1, read on the forward strand.
ACGAGCGATACCTTCGAAGCCGGGCTGCGCGGCAAGGCCGGCACCGGCTACGGCGTCGTGCGCTACAGCGCGGCCGCGTTCACGGGCCGCTACCGCAACTTCATCTCGCGCACGACGATCGCCGGCAGCGGCCGGCCGGCCGACCCATCCGTGTTCCAGTACGTGAACTTCGCCGACGCGCGCATCCACGGCCTCGAAGGCCGCGCCGAATGGGTGATGCCGAACGGCATCACGCTGAAGACGGCGATGGCGTTCACGAAGGGCTCGACGCAGAACGACGGCGCGGCGAGCCAGCCGCTCAACACCGTCAACCCGTTCTCCGCCGTGTTCGGCGTGCGCTACGAACCGACCGAACGCTGGTTCGTGCAGACCGACCTGCTGTTCCAGGCCGCGAAACGCGACAAGGACATCGACAAGTCCGACTGTTCGAACAAGACGTGTTTCTCGCCGCCGTCGTCGTTCGTCGTCGACCTGCGCGGCGGCTACCGCTTCAACAAGCACGTGAGCGCGACGGTCGGCATCCGCAACCTGTTCGACCGCAAGTACTGGAACTGGTCGGACGTGCGCGGCATCGCGGCCGATTCGCAGGTGCTCGACGCGTATACGTCGCCCGGCCGCACGGTCGCCGTCAGCATGAAAGTGGATTTCTGATGCGCGCCGCCCGCGCAGCCACCCCAACCGTTACTTGAAGGAGTCCGACATGATGCAATCCGCCCTTCCCGGTCAACCGGCCACGCCGGCCCGCGCGGCCGCCGCGCTGCGCGACGCGTTCGTGAAGCTCAAGACCGAGCGCCAGCTGCGCAACCGCGACGTCGCGCAGGCGCTCGGCGTCAGCGAAGGCGAGGCGCTCGCCGCGTTCGTCGGCGAGCACGTCGTGCGGCTCGACGCGCGCTTTCCGGCGATGTTCGAGGAAATGCCGCGCCTCGGCCGCGTGATGGCGCTCACGCGCAACGATACGGCCGTCCACGAGAAGGACGGCGAATATGCGCAGATGAGCCATGACGGGCCCGTCGGCCTCGCGCTCGGCGATATCGACCTGCGCATCTTCTATCGTCACTGGGTGTCGGCGTTCGCGGTGCGCGACGAGACCGCGCACGGCCCGCTGAAGAGCCTGCAGTTCTTCGACGCGCAGGGACATGCGATTCACAAGGTCTACCTGCGCGCGCACAGCGACCACGCCGCGTACGACGCGTTCGTCGAGCGCTGGCGCGCGCCGTCGCAGGAGCCGGGACTCGAGGTCGCGGCCGCCGCGCCGAAAAAGCCCGAACGCGCCGACACCGAGATCGACGTCGCGGGTTTTCGCGCCGCGTGGGACGCGATGACCGACACGCACCAGTTCTTCGGCATCACGCAGCGCTTCGGCGTGAGCCGCATGCAGGCGCTGCGCCTCGCCGATCCGCACTACGCGTATCCGGTCGAAACCGCGCATGCGCTGCGCCACGTGCTCGAACAGGCCGCCCAGAGCGGGCAGCCGATCATGGTATTCGTCGGCAACGCGGGGATGATCCAGATTCATACGGGCCCGGTCGCGAACGTGCGCGAGGTCGGCGCGTGGATCAACGTGCTCGACCCGGGCTTCAACCTGCACGTGCGCGAGGACCTGATCGCCGCCGCGTGGGTCGTGAAGAAGCCGACGAGCGACGGCATCGTCACGTCGCTCGAGCTGTTCGACCGGCAGGGCGACCACGTCGCACTGCTGTTCGGCGAGCGCAAGCCCGGCAAGGTCGAACGCGACGACTGGCGCGCGCTCGTCGCGACGCTGCCGGCCGCGGCACGCGGAGGCGCGCGGTGAGCGCGCGACCGTTCGATCCGCGCCGCCGCGCGATGCTGGCGGG
>NZ_ASSI01000010.1:0-49837 GCF_000466765.1 Burkholderia sp. AU4i
CCGCGCTGCCTCGACGGGTGCGGCGGATACCGGCTTCGCCACGGCAGCCGATGCCGCCGCGACGCGCGGACCCGGCACCGCTCGCGGCACGGACGGCTGTCCGCCCGGCGCGCTGCCGGCTGCCACAGCCGGCTCGAACGCGAGCATCCGCAGCAGCGTCATCGTGAAACCGGCGTATTCGTCCGGCGCCAGGCCGAGTTCCGCGCGGCCGACCGTCGCGATCTGATAGAACAGCTGGACCTGCTCGGGGCTCAGCGTCTCCGCGAAGCGGCGCAGGTCGCCCGCTTCGGGCCATTCGTCGAGCACCGAGCCCGGCGCGAACTGCGCCCACGCGATCCGGTGCAGCAGGCTCGCGAGATCCTGAAGCGCGGTCGAGAACGACAGGCTGCGCAGCGACATCTCGTCGGCAATCGCAAGGATTTCCGGGCCGCTGCCCGCGGCAAGGGCGTCGAGCAGACGCACCATGTAAGTCTGGTCGAGCGCGCCGAGCATGCCCGACACGGCCGACTCGGTCACCTCGTTTGCCGAATAGGCGATCGCCTGGTCGGTGAGGGACAGCGCGTCACGCATGCTGCCCTGCGCGGCACGCGCGAGCAGGCGCAGCGCCTGCGGCTCGAACGTGATGCGCTCTTCGCCGAGAATCCGTTCGAGATGCGACACGATATGCCCGGCCGGCATCTGCTTCAGGTTGAACTGCAGGCAGCGCGACAGCACGGTGACGGGAATTTTCTGCGGATCGGTCGTCGCAAGGATGAACTTGACGTGCGGCGGCGGCTCTTCGAGCGTCTTCAGCATCGCGTTGAACGCGTGATTCGTCAGCATGTGCACTTCGTCGATCATGTAGACCTTGAAGCGCGCATCGACGGGCGCGTACACGGCGCGTTCGAGCAGCGCGGCCATTTCATCGACGCCGCGGTTGCTCGCGGCATCCATCTCGACGTAATCGACGAAACGCCCTTCGTCGATCTCGCGACAGGCGCGACACACGCCGCACGGCTGCGACGTGACGCCGGTTTCACAGTTGAGTGCCTTGGCGAAGATCCGCGACAGCGTCGTCTTGCCGACACCGCGGGTTCCGGTAAACAGATAGGCGTGATGGAGACGCCCGCCGTCGAGCGCGTGCGTGAGCGCCCTGACGACGTGCTCCTGGCCGACGAGCGAAGCGAAATCCTTCGGACGCCACTTGCGTGCGAGAACTTGATAGGTCATCGGGAAATTGTATCAGTAACGCTGCGTCGCGCCGACACGCGAAACGGTGCGAAAGACAGGCAACGCGCGGGTAAAACGGAGTGTGGTGCAGAAATAAAAAACGCCCGGCGAACGGGGCGAGAAGGAAGGTGACGAGCCCAACCCTCGGCACTGGCAGAAAACGATTGTGGCTGCTTCGTTCCCGACCTGACCAGGTTCACCGCCCCACCATGCGAGGAGGCCCGTCACGGCATATTCTATCACCGCTTCCGGACGAATGCGACCGATTGTTCGCACCAATGCGAATATGACCGGGCAAACCGGCGCGCATCGGGTCGCACGACGATCGCCCGCATCGAATTGCCTGCGTCCCCTTGTAATTTGCGGGCCGGCCTCCACCTGCAGGGCACAACGGTCGAACGGCGCGCCGTACCCCTACTCGCGTAGCGGCTACTATCGCCGCCCGCAGCAGATAGCAATTTAGGCTAATATGACGCCCGAACGACCCGCGAGCCGCGGCATGCAGCGCTTACACCCCTCCTGTCCGGAGAGCGGAGTGACCTGCCGCAGCGGCCGGCAGCCAACGGCGGCCGGTACGCCGCAACGCGCAAGCAGGCAGTCCCCGAACCGTAAGAGGTATTGACCCAATGAGCGAACAGATCAAACACATCAGCGACGCATCGTTCGAACAGGACGTCGTCAAGTCCGACAAGCCCGTGCTCGTCGATTTCTGGGCCGAATGGTGCGGCCCGTGCAAGATGATCGCCCCGATCCTCGACGAAGTCGCGAAGGACTACGGCGACAAGCTGCAGATCGCGAAAATCAACGTCGACGACAACCAGGCAACGCCCGCCAAGTTCGGCGTGCGCGGCATCCCGACGCTGATCCTGTTCAAGAATGGCGCGGCCGCCGCGCAGAAGGTCGGCGCGCTGTCGAAGTCGCAGCTCACCGCATTCCTGGACAGCCACCTGTAATACCGGCAGTTCCGCGGACGTGTTGTCAACCGGCAACACGTCCGTCGCCAAGCCGCCGTTCGCTCGCTCAAGCGCGAATCGGCCTATGCTAGAATTAAAAAACGTCTACAAGACGCATTTAAGTCTCTGAGCGCTTCCGCTCGCCCTCCTCCCTTTATTTCTTTCGTCGTCTCCTCCCTGGCGGGTTCTCCGTATGCATTTATCCGAGCTCAAGTCTCTGCACGTGTCCGAACTGATCGAAATGGCCAATGGCCTCGAGATCGAAAACGCGAACCGCCTGCGCAAGCAGGAGTTGATGTTTGCCATTCTTAAAAAGCGCGCCAAGACGGGTGAGACGATCTTCGGTGACGGTACGCTCGAAGTGCTGCCGGACGGTTTCGGCTTCCTGCGCTCGCCGGAAATGTCGTACCTCGCGAGCACCGACGACATCTACATCAGCCCGTCGCAGATCCGCCGCTTCAACCTGCACACCGGCGACACCATCGAAGGTGAAGTCCGCACGCCGAAGGACGGCGAGCGCTACTTCGCGCTGGTGAAGGTCGACAAAGTCAACGGGCAGCCGCCCGAGGCCTCGAAACACAAGATCATGTTCGAGAACCTCACGCCGCTGCACCCGAACAAGCCGCTCTCGCTCGAACGCGAAATGCGCGGCGAAGAGAACGTCACGGGCCGCATCATCGACATGATCGCGCCGATCGGCAAGGGCCAGCGCGGCCTGCTCGTCGCATCGCCGAAGTCGGGCAAGACCGTGATGCTCCAGCACATCGCGCACGCGATCAAGCAGAACCACCCGGACGTGATCCTGTTCGTGCTGCTGATCGACGAGCGTCCTGAAGAAGTGACCGAAATGCAGCGCTCGGTCGCGGGCGAAGTGATCGCGTCCACGTTCGACGAACCGGCCACGCGCCACGTCCAGGTCGCCGAAATGGTGATCGAGAAGGCCAAGCGCCTCGTCGAAATGAAGCACGACGTCGTGATCCTGCTCGACTCGATCACGCGTCTCGCACGTGCGTACAACACCGTGATCCCGGCATCGGGCAAGGTGCTGACGGGCGGTGTCGACGCGAACGCACTGCAGCGTCCGAAGCGCTTCTTCGGCGCGGCACGCAACATCGAGGAAGGCGGCTCACTGACGATCATCGGCACCGCACTGATCGAAACCGGCAGCCGCATGGACGACGTGATCTACGAAGAGTTCAAGGGCACCGGCAACATGGAAGTGCACCTCGAGCGCCGCCTCGCGGAAAAGCGCGTCTATCCGTCGATCAACCTGAACAAGTCGGGCACGCGCCGCGAGGAAATGCTGATCAAGCCCGAGATCCTCCAGAAGATCTGGGTGCTGCGCAAGTTCATCCACGACATGGACGAAGTCGAGGCAATGGAATTCCTGCTCGACAAGATCCGCCAGACGAAGAGCAACTCCGAGTTCTTCGACCTGATGCGCCGCGGCGGCTAAGCGCCCCCGCCCCGCACCGAACGGCCGCCCGCGCATCCTGCCCGGCGGCCGTTTTTCGGTGCCAACCTGAACGTGAACGTACAGGTTGATCTACAATCGCATCATCGCCCCGATCGAATTCCCTCCACGCCCCATGCCGAACGACACCTCCACCCCGTTGCTGACCGTGAGCGACGCCGCGTCGCGACTCGGCGTCACGCCGCGCACGCTGAAGTATTACGAGGAGCGCGGGCTCGTCACGCCGTCGCGCAGCGAGGGCCGCTACCGCCTCTACGACGAAGCCGACCTCGAGCGCTTCGCGCGCATCCTGCGGCTGCGCGCGCTCGGCTTCTCGCTGCACGGCATCACCGAAATGCTGAAGCGCCCGCTGGAAGAAACGGGCGACGGCCGGCGCCGCTACTCGGAAGCGTCGCTGCGCGACATCCGTACCGGCCTCGCCGAGCAGGTCGATACACTCGACCGGCGAATCGCGGCCGTCCAGCGCGAACTGAAGGAAGCCGTCGCGCTGCGCAGGGAACTGCAGCATGACATCGACTACGTCGAGCGGCGTCTTGCCGGCGAAAGCGCCGACACGCTGATCGCGCAGCGGCAGGCCGAAAGCGGCACGCGGCGCGCGCGCAAGGCGCGCGAATGAACGCGATGCCCGGCCGCCCGCCGCTGTGGAGCCGCGCGAACCTGCGCGCGGACCTGTTCCCGTGGGCGCTCGCGCTCGTCACCGGCATCGACTATTTCGACAACGCGGCCTTCTCGTTCTTCGCGAGCTACATCGCGGGCGGCATCAACGCTTCGCCCGACGAACTCGTGTGGTCGTCGAGCGCTTACGCGGTCACGGCCGTGCTCGGCATCCTGCAGCAGCAATGGTGGGTCGACCGGCTCGGCCATCGCCGCTACGTCGCCGGCTGCATGCTGATGTTCTCGTTCGGCGCGATCGCGGCCGCGCTCGCCGACACGTCGCTCGAACTCGCGTTCGCGCGCGGTTTCCAGGGGTATTTCATCGGCCCGATGATGGGCGCGTGCCGGATCCTGATCCAGATCAGTTTCAAGCCGCAGGAACGGCCGCCCGCGACACGCGCGTTCCTCGTCATGATCCTGCTCGGCAGCGCGCTCGCGCCGATCGTGGGCGGCCTGCTCGTCGCGCATGCGACATGGCGCGCGCTGTTTGCGTGCACGGCGCCGGCCGGCATCGCGTTCGCGATCCTCGCGCTGCTCACGCTGCCCGACTCGGGCCGGACGCCCGACGACGAACGCGGCTCCGGACATTTCTGGCCGTATGTCGTGTTCGCGCTCGCACAAGGTGCGCTGCAGATCGTGCTGCAGCAGGTGCATTACCAGCTCTACAGCGGCTCGCCGATGCTGATCCTGCTGACGATCGCGGGGATCGGCGCGCTCGCGTGGTTCGCGTATCACCAGTGGAACCATCCGACGCCGCTCGTGCGCCTTCACGCGTTCCGCGAAAGGACGTTCCAGGTCGGGCTGCTGCTCTACATGTTCTATTACTACGAGTCGACAGGCTTCAGTTACCTGACCTCGCGGCTTCTCGAAGGCGGGCTCGGCTATCCGGTCGAGAACGCCGGGCGGCTCGTCGGCACGATGTCGCTGATTTCGGCCACCGCGCTGTTCGCCTACCTGCGTTACGCGAAATTCGTCACGCACAAGAAGTGGTTCGTCGTGCCGGGGTTCGCGATCGCCATCACGGCCGCGCTGTGGATGACGCGAATGACGCCGCAGGTCGGCGAAGCCGCGCTGATCGTCCCGCTGCTGCTGCGTGGGCTGCTCCTGCTCTTCATCGTGCTGCCGGTGGCCAACCTGACGTTCCGGATCTTCGCGATCGACGAATACACGCACGGCTACCGGCTGAAGAACATCGTGCGGCAACTGACGATCTCGTTTGCGACGTCGTCGGTGATCATCGTCGAACAGCACCGCGTGGCCGTGCACCAGACGCGACTCGTCGAGCGCGCGAACGTGTTCGATCCGCTGTTCCAGCAGGCCGTCGATGCGCTGACGCGCAGCTATGCGGCCGCCGGCCACGCGCTGAACGACGCGCACGGGCTCGCGATCGCGTCGATCGCGCGCATGGTCGCGCAACAGGCGTCGTTTCTCGCGTCGCTCGACGGCTTTTACTTCCTGGCGGGCGTCGCGCTCGTCGGCGGCCTCTTCGCGGCATGGCAAAAAGAGATCGATTGAGTTAAAAGACAGGCTTTGGATTTCCGCGAGCCGCCTTCATGCTCTCGAAACTGACCCGCTGGTTCGACGACCGCCGCCGCGACCGCGCGCTGCGCAGCCATCCGATCCCCGATGCGCTATGGCAGGACACCGTCGAGCGCCTGCCGTTCCTCGCGGCGCTGTCGCCCGACGCGCTCGGCCGGCTGCGCGAACTGACGAGCCTGTTCGTCGCGAAGAAATCGTTCTCGACCGCGCACGGGCTCGAGCTGACCGACGCGATGATCGTCGCGATCGCCGCGCAGGCCTGCCTGCCCGTGCTGAATCTCGACCTGTCGCTGTACGACGGCTGGGTCGGCGTCGTCGTGTATCCGGGCGAATTCGTGATCCGCAAGACGGTGCAGGACGAGGACGGCGTCGTCCACGAAGTGGAGCAGGACGCGAGCGGCGAGGCCTGGGAAGGCGGCCCCGTGATCCTGTCGTGGGAGGATGCGCAGATGACGGACGGCCGCGACGCGTACAACGTCGTGATCCACGAGTTCGCGCACAAGATCGACATGGTCAACGGCGCAGCCGACGGCTATCCGCCCCTTTTTCGCCGCTGGCACGCGCCGCACCTCGATGCGCAGGCCTGGGCCGACGTGTTCGAGCACGCGTACGACCAGTTCTGCGCGCGCGTCGACGCGGTGCCGGACCGCGCGTGGGCGCGCTTCGAGCGGGAATCGCTGATCGATCCGTATGCGGCCGACCACCCGTCCGAATTCTTCGCGGTGTGCAGCGAAGCGCTGTTCGTACGACCGAAAGCGTTCGAGTCCGAATTTCCGGAGCTGTACCGGCTGCTCGCGCGCTACTACCGGCAGGATCCGGCCGGCACCGGCGCGCTCGACGCACCGTGAAAATAATTCGTCAACCATCTGATTTTCTGGCATAATCGCCGTTTTTCGACCTTAGGCAAGTGGCTCGCGCCGGGCTTGACGTCGGCTGGATCGCGCAACTTTGCGCGGCACGGCACGGCAAGCGGCGGGTTGGCTACCGCTCTCACCAAGGAAAATCATGAAACCTGGCATTCACCCGGATTACCGCGAAGTCGTCTTCCAAGACATGTCGAACGGCTTCAAGTTCATCACGCGCTCGACGATCCAGACGCGTGAAAACATCGAACTCGACGGCAAGACCTACCCGCTCGCCAAGATCGAAGTGTCGTCGGAATCGCACTCGTTCTACACGGGTCAGCAAAAGATCATGGACACGGCCGGCCGTGTCGAGAAGTTCAAGAACAAGTTCGGCGTTCGCGCCAGCGGCAAGGCGAAGTAAGCTTTGCACCGCATCCGGTGGTTGCAACGCACCGGTATCGCACAAAAGGGCAGCCCAGGCTGCCCTTTTTTGTCTCTGCTCGCCGGAAAAGCACCGGCCGGCGTCCGGGCATCGGCCTGACGCGCAACTGCCGGCGCGTCTACAATGCCGGATGCTCGAAACCGGCTCGACCGCGCGCACCCGCGCCGGCCGCCCGCCCATAACAAATCGCTCATCTGCATGAAGCCTGTCGTCCGTCTCACCGCCTCCGCCACGCGTGCGCTGCCGCGCTGGCTGCTGCTTACCCTCTGCTTCGTCTACGCAGCGTTCGGCCTGTTCGGCCGCGACCCGTGGAAGAACGAGGACGCGGCGGGCTTCGGCGTGATGTGGACGATGGCCAAGGGCGGCTGGCACGACTGGCTGCTGCCGAACCTCGTCGGCAAGTTCATCACGACCGACGGGCCGCTCGGCTACTGGCTCGGCGCGCTGTCGATCCGCGGCCTCGGCCCGTGGGTCGATGCGAGCAACGCGTCGCGCGTCGATACCGGCGTGCTGTTCTGCGTCGCGTGCGCGTTCGTCTGGTACGCAGCCTACCTGCTCGGCCGGCGTGCCGAGGTCCAGCCGTTCAAATACGCATTCGGCGGCGAACCCGAGCCGCGCGACTACGGCCGCACGCTCGCCGACGGCGCGCTGCTGGTGCTCGTCGCCTGCTTCGGCCTCGCGGAACGCGGGCACGAAACGACGCCGCAGCTGGCGCAGTTCGCGTGGATCGCCATGCTCGTCTACGGGATCGTCCGCGGCATCGACAAGCCGATGCAGGGCGCGCTGTGGTGGGGTCTCGCGATCGGCCTCGTCGCCCTGTCCGGCAACCCGGTGCTCGTCGTCGCCCTGCTCGCCGGCACGGCCGTGCTGTGGCTCGTCACGCCCGAGATGCGCAACCTGCGCCTGCCGCTGGTCGGCGTACCGCTCGCGGCCGCGATCTTCGCGCTGTGGCCGCTTGCCGCGTTCGTCGCGGCGCCCGACGACGCCGCATGGTTCTTCAACCAGTGGATTCACGGCAGCCTGATGCGCTTTTCCGGCCCGCCGACCGCCGTGCTCGGCTATGCGGCAAAGAACCTGCCGCTGTTCACGTGGCCCGCGTGGCCGCTCGCGATCTGGGCATGGTGGAGCTGGGCCGGCATGCGCCGCCGCGCGCACGTCGCGATCCCGCTGTCGGTCGCCGTGCCGCTCGTCGCGCTCGTGATCCTGCAGAGCCAGCAGTCGAACCGCATGTACATGCTGCTGATGCCGCCGCTCGCGGTGCTCGCGACGTTCGCGCTGCCGACCCTCAAGCGCGGCGCGATCAACGCGATCGACTGGTTCGCGGTGCTGAGCTTCACGATCCTCGGCACCTTCGTGTGGCTCGTGTGGCTCGCGTCGCTCACGGGCTTCCCGCATCCGCTCGCCCGCAACCTCGCGCGCCTCGTGCCCGGCTACGAGCCGCACTTCAAGATCCTGTCGTTCATCTGCGCGGTGATCGCCACGGTGTGCTGGTGCTTCCTCGTGCGCTGGCGCATCTCGCGGCAGCCGAAGGTCCTGTGGCGCAGCGTCGTGCTGTCGGGTGCGGGCACCACGCTGATGTGGGTGCTGCTGATGACGCTGTGGCTGCCGATCGTCAATTATGGCCGGACCTATCGCGACGTCGCGCAGCAGATCGCCGTGCACCTGCCGTCCGACTACGAGTGCATCTCGCCCGTGCGGCTCGGTGACGCGCAGCTCGCGACCTTCGCGTATTTCGGCAACATGCGCTTCGATTTCTCCGGCGACTGCGACGTGATCCTGCGCCAGGACCGCGCGGACTTCGGCGAGCCGAGCTCGATGTCGCAATACGTGTGGCGTCTCGTGTGGGAGGGCCGCCGCGTCGCCGACCGCGACGAGCGCTTCCGCCTGTACGAGCGCATCGAACGGCCGAAGACGCCCGTCAAGCGGCGTCCGCCGCGCCGTCAGCCGGCCGACTGACGATGTTCGGCGACATCCGCCGGATCGTCGGTCTCGCGTGGCCGGTGCTCGTCGGCCAGCTCGCGATCATCGCGTTCGGCGTGATCGACACCGCGATGGTCGGCCGCTACTCGGCCGTCGATCTGGCCGCGCTCGGGCTCGGCTCGTCGATCTACGTGTCGATCTACATCGGCCTGACGGGCATCCTGTCCGCGCTGCAGCCGATCACCGGGCAACTGTACGGTGCGCGACGCTATGCCGAAATCGGCGAGGAAGTGCGCCAGGCGCTGTGGCTCGCGCTGCTGCTCGCGGTGCCCGGCTTTCTCCTGCTGCATTTTCCCGAGCCGCTGCTGCGCGTCGCGCACGCACCCGCCGCGCTGCACGACCGCACCGTCGACTACCTGCGCATCCTGTCGTACGGGCTGCCCGCCAGCCTCGTCTTCCGCATCTACAACGCGCTGACCAACGCGGCCGGCAAGCCGCGCCTCGCGATGATCCTGCAGATCGGCGCGCTGGTGCTCAAGTTTCCGCTCAACGTGTGGTTCATCTTCGGCGGGTTCGGCGTACCGGCCCTCGGCGGCCCCGGCTGCGGGCTCGCGAGCACGCTGATCAACTGGGCGCTCGCGCTGATCGGCTACACGCTGCTCGCGAAGCTCGACGTGTTCGCGCCGCTCGCGATCTTCTCGCGCTTCTGCTGGCCGGTGTGGGAACGCCAGAAGGCGATCCTGAAACTCGGCGTGCCGATGGGCCTGTCGTACCTGATCGAGGTCACGTCGTACACGTGCATGGCGCTGTTCATCGCGCAATTCGGCACGACGACGCTCGCCGGCCACCAGATCGCCGGCAACATCGGCGCGGTGCTGTACATGACCCCGCTGTCGATCGGCGTGGCGGCATCGACGCTGGTCGCGCGCGCGCTCGGCGCCGGACGGCCCGAAGAAGCCCGGCTGCTCGGCCGGCACAGCGTGATCTTCGCGTGCGGCATTGCCGCGACATACGGCCTGCTCGTGTTCGTGCTGCGACCGCTGATCATCGGCGGCTATACGCCGAACCCGGCCGTCGCCGCGGCCGCGATGCCGCTCGTCGCGATCGTCGCGTGCTACCACGTCTTCGATGCGCTGCAGGTCACGTCGGCGTTCGTGCTGCGGGCCTACAAGGTCGCGATCGTGCCGACCGTGATCTATGCGGTCGCGCTGTGGGGCGTCGGGCTCAGCGGCGGCTACGTGCTCGGCTTCGACGTGGGTGGCATCGCGCCCGCTTGGCTGACCGGCGCGCGCGGCTTCTGGTTCGCGAACACGGTCAGCCTGATGCTCGCGGGCGCCGGGCTGGTGCTGTACCTGCGCCGGGTGAGTCGCGCGCACGCCCCGGCGCCGGCCTGACGCGCCGCCCGCTACCTGTCCTCCAGCACGTCGGCCGCATGGTATGACGACCGCACGAGCGGGCCGGCGACGACTTCCCTGAAACCCAGCGCCAGCGCGTCGTCGCGCCATGCGGCGAATGCCTCGGGGCTCACGTAGCGTCGCACCGGCAGGTGGTGCGCCGACGGCGCCAGATACTGGCCGAGCGTCAGCACGTCGACTTCGTGCGCGCGCAGGTCGCGCAGCGTGTCGCGCACCTCGTCGTCGCGCTCGCCGAGCCCGAGCATCAGTCCCGACTTCGTCACGAGCGTCGGCCGCGCGGCCTTCGCCTGCGCGAGCAATTCGAGCGAGCCGCGATAGTCGGCGCCCGGCCGCGCCGCGCGATACAGCGACGGCACCGTCTCGATGTTGTGATTGAACACGTCGGGCCAGGCCGTCGACAGCGCATCGAGCGCACGGGCCACGCGGCCGCGGAAGTCCGGCGTCAGCACTTCGACGCCGATGCCCGGCACGCTCGCGCGCACCGCCGCGATGCACGCGGCGAAATGCGCGGCACCGCCGTCGCGCAAGTCGTCGCGGTCGACCGACGTGATCACGACGTAGCGCAGACCGAGCGCCGCGGCCGCGTCGGCCAGCCGCGCCGGCTCGTCGGGATCGAGCGGCTCGGGACGACCGTGCGCAACGTCGCAGAACGGGCAGCGCCGCGTGCAGAGGCCGCCCATGATCATGAAGGTCGCGGTGCGCTGCGCGAAGCACTCGCCGATGTTCGGGCACATCGCCTCCTCGCAGACGGAATGCAGCCGATGGTCGCGCAGCACGGCAGCCATGTCGGCCACCGCCGCGCTCATCATCGGCCGCGCGCGCAGCCACGGCGGCTTCGGCAATGCCGCGCCGGCCGCGGGCTCGACGCGCACCGGAATGCGCGCGAGCTTGTCGCGGCTTCTCGCGCCCGGCTGGCCGAGCGCCGTGAGGCTGGGTCGTTCGAGCGCGGCGGCCATCGTCAGTCTCCGAGGAATGCGACGATCAGGCGGTTCACGTCGGCGGCCGCCTCCATCTGCACCATGTGCCCGCTGCCGGCGATCACTTCGGCACGCACGCCGTCGGGCAAACCCTGCACGTGATGCGCCGGGATCACCTGGTCGCGCTCGCCCCAGATCACGAGCGTGCGCGGTGCAAGCGTCACGAGCCGGTCGCGGAACACACGCCGCTGTGCGGCGCCGTCGAACGCCGCGTTCGCGATCTTCTCGAGCGCGGCCTGCACGCCTTCGAGCCGCTTGTACTTGACGAGATCCTCGACGAGCTGCCGCGTGACCAGCGCGTTGTCCGCGAACAGCGCGCCGAGGTGCGGCTTCAGCGTATTGCGGCTGTTGCCGGCGACGAAACCGTCGATGTAAGCGCGGTTGATGTCGGTGCCGAGCCCCGCGCTCGCGATCAGCGTCAGCGACGCGACGCGTTGCGGCGCCCGTTCCGCTGCCGCCATCGCAACCGCGCCGCCCATCGAATGGCCGATCAGGTGTGCCTGGTCGATGCCCTTCGCATCGAGCAGCGCGAGCACCGCGTCGGCGAGTTCGTCGAGGCTGCCCGTCTCGACCGCCTTGCCCGATTCGCCATGGCCGGGCAGGTCCAGCGCCCACACGGGCCGGTGCGCGGCGAGATCCGCGTGATTGAACAGCCAGTTGTTCAGGTCGCCGCCGAAGCCGTGAATCAGCACGGCGGGTGTGCCGGTGCCTTCGCCGAGCTTCAGGAAGCGCACCGTCCGGCCGCCGATCTGCGCCTTCTCGGGTTGCGGGCCGGCCGCTTCGTCGGAGGCCGCGCTCGGCACGAAATCGCGCTGGAAATCGGCGATCGCCGCGTCGATGTCCGCATCGCTCGCATCGGCCGCCGCGACGACGCCGAGCAGCGCGCCGACCGGCAGCGTCTCGCCTTCCTGCGCGACCTGCCGACGCAGCGTGCCGTCGAACGCGCATTCGACGCCCGACGAGATCTTGTCGGTTTCGACGTCGAGCACCTCGTCGCCCTTCGTCACGCGTTCGCCGATCGTCTTCAACCAGCCGTTGACCTGCCCCTGCTCCATCGACAGCCCCCACTTGGGCATCGTGATCATGTGAATCGACATCGTGTCAGCTCCTCGTCTTCAGGACCGCCTGCGCAATCGCATCGGCGGACGGGATATACAGGTCTTCCAGCACGCTCGCGAACGGCGCGGGCGTGTGCGGCGCGGTCACGAGCTCGATCGGCGCCTTCAGCGCATGGAACGCGCGCTGCGCGACGAGCGCGGCAATGTCGGTCGCGATCGAGCAGCGCGGGTTCGCTTCGTCGACGACCACGACGCGCCCGGTGCGCTCCGCGCTTTCGAGGATCGTTTCCTCGTCGAGCGGCGACGTCGTGCGCAGATCGATCACGTCGACCTGAATGCCGTCCTTCGCGAGCGTCGCGGCCGCGTCCATCGCGAGATGCACCATCCGGCCGTACGTGACGATCGTCGCGTCGTCGCCGTCGCGCATCACGTTTGCCTCGCCGAACGGAATCGCATAGGACTCCTCCGGCACGTCGCCTTCGCGGGTATAGAGCAGCTTGTGTTCGAGGAAGATCACGGGATCGTTGTCGCGGATCGCCTGGATCAGCAGCCCCTTCGCGTCGTACGGCGTCGACGGGCACACGACCTTCAGCCCCGGGATGTGCGTGAACAGCGACGTGAGCATCTGCGAGTGCTGCGCGGCCGCGCGCAGCCCTGCGCCGTACATCGCGCGGATCACGACCGGCGTCACGGCCTTGCCGCCGAACATGTAGCGGAACTTGGCGGCCTGGTTGAAGATCTGGTCGAAGCACACGCCCATGAAGTCGATGAACATCAGCTCCGCGACGGGCCGCATCCCGCATGCGGCCGCACCGACCGCCGCGCCGATGTAGCCGCCCTCCGACAGCGGCGTATCGAGCACGCGGCCCGGAAACTTGTGGAACAGCCCCTTCGTCACGCCGAGCACGCCGCCCCACGCGTCGTCCTCGCCCGGCGCGCCCGCGCCGCCCGCATTGTCCTCGCCCATCACGATCACGCTGTCGTCGCGCGCCATTTCCTGCGCGAGCGCCTCGTTGATCGCCTGCGAATAAGTAATCTTCCTTGCCATGTCTGTCTCCTGGAATGTTCGGTTCGCCGTGTCGGCCGCGGTGTCAGGCCGCGCTCACGGGTACGACACGTAGACGTCGGTCAGCAGGTCGGCTGCGTCGGGCAGCGGCGCGGCCTTGGCCTGCGCGACCGCGTCGTCGATCAGCGCCTTCACCTGGGCATCGACCGCGCGCAGATCGGCGGTCGTCAACGCTTCGGCCCGCACGACGCGCGTCTCGAAATGCTTCAGGCAGTCCTTCTCGTCGCGCAGCTTCTGCACCTCGCCGGGTGCGCGATAGGTCTGCGCGTCGCCTTCGAAGTGGCCGAAATAGCGCGTGAACTTCACCTCGACGAGCGTCGGGCCGCCGCCGTTGCGCGCGCGCTCGACGGCTTCGCCGAGCGCTTCGTGCACCGCGAAGAAGTCGAAGCCGTCGACGATCACGCCCGGCATCCCGAACCCGTTCGCGCGATCGGCGATGTTGTCGGTCGCGACCGACCAGCTCGACGACGTCGCTTCCGCGTAGCCGTTGTTTTCGGCCACGAAGATCGCGGGCAGCCGCCACACCGACGCGAGGTTCATCGATTCGAAGATCACGCCCTGGTTCGACGCGCCGTCGCCGAAGAAGCACACGCCGACGCCGCCCGTCTTCTTGTGTTTCGCCGCGAGCGCGGCGCCGCACACGAGCGGGCCGCCCGCGCCGACGATCCCGTTGGCGCCGAGCATCCCCATCGACAGGTCGGCGATGTGCATCGAACCGCCCTTGCCGTGGCAGACGCCGGTTTTCTTGCCGTAGATCTCGGCCATCATCCCGTGCACGTCGACGCCCTTCGCGATGCAATGGCCGTGGCCACGGTGCGTGGTTGCGACGTAGTCGTCGAGGCCGAGGTGCAGTATCGTGCCGACCGCGGACGCCTCCTCGCCCGCGTACAGGTGAACGAAGCCGGGGATCTCGCCGGTCGCGAATTCGACGTGCAGGCGTTCCTCGAATTCGCGGATCGTGCGCATCAGCCGGTAGGCGTCCAGCAGCTTGTCCCTGCTGAGCTGTGTCGAAACGGTCATGTGTGTCTCCTGGGTAGGTCTGACTGCGAATGCCGCCGCGGCGATGCCGTGGCGACGGATTGCACGGCCTGCGGCCGTCAGTGGAACGTGAAGCCGCCGTCGACGTTCACGGCCTGGCCCGTCACGTTGTCCATCGTCGCGAAGAACAGCGCGAGCCGGCCCATGTCTTCCGGTGTCTGCGCGCGGCCCTGCGGGATCAGCGTCAACTGGTGCCGCTGCCACGATTCCTCGACCGTTTCGCCGTCGGCCTTCCATTCGTCGGACAGACGGTCCCACATATAGGTACGGACGATGCCGGGGCAGATCGCGTTGACGGTCACGCCGTCGCGCGCAAGCTCCTTCGCGAGCGCGTTCGTGAAGCCGACGACCGCGAATTTCGATGCGCTGTAGTGCGCGAGATTCGGAAAGCCTTCCTTGCCGGCGATCGACGCGACGTTGATGATCCGGCCGCGGCCCTGCGCCTTCAGGTGCGCGAGCGCCGCGCGGCAGCCGAGGAAGGTGCCCTTCGCGTTCACGTCCATCACGACATCCCAGTCGCGCTCGGTCAGTTCGGCGACCGGATGAATGCTGATCACGCCCGCGCAATTCACGAGGATGTCGAGCCGGCCGAGTTCGGCGAGCGCCTGCGCGACCATCGCGTCGACCTGCGCGGCCTGCGTGACGTCGACTTTCGCGACCGCCGCCCGCCGGCCGAGCGCGCGTATCTCGCGCGCGGTGGCGTCGAGCGCGTCGTCGAGCAGGTCGGCCAGCAGGATGTCGGCGCCCGCGCCGGCAAGCGTCAGCGCAATGCCGCGGCCGATGCCGCGCGCGCCGCCCGTGACGATGGCGACCTGTCCTTCGAGTGAAGCCGTCATGGCAATGTCTCCTTGAGGATCGTTATGGATGTCGAAATGTCATGCGAAAAAGCGGCGGCTCAGTCGTGCCACGCACCGGCATCGCGCAGCAGTTGCCGCGACGACGCGTAACGCAGCGTGCGGCCGACATCGACCGTCAGCGGCCCGCGCCAGTCGAGCGAGATCTCGTAGCGATCGCCGCGCGCGACCTCGATCTCGCGTTCACCGTCGAACGCGAGCGTGCCGCGCTCGAACGGGATCGTCTGCCACGCGCCCGGCTCGAGCCGTTCGCAACTGCGCATCACGACGCGATCGACGCGGCCCGGCGCAATCGGCGCGACGAGCGGCGTGCCGGCCGCGTTGCCTTCGGCCGCGAAACGCATCGCGAGCCCGTGCGGCGCGCTGCGTTCGAGCGGCGCCCACGCGCCGCCGAGCGCGGACAGGCCGATCCCGTCCGGTTCCGCGAACGTCAGGTAGAGCGAATCGATGTCGTCGGACCCCGAGATCGCGCGGGCGCCGATGAAACGCTGGCGTGCGGCGCACACGTCGACGAGCGCGATCTCCTCGCGCCCCGGCTGCGCACCCGCCACGCAGCGCACGACGAGCCGCTTGTTGCGCGTGAACGCGACTTCGGCCGGCACCGCGCCGGTCGCGGCGAGTCCTGCCGCGACGCCCGCGACGGTTGCCTCGCGATGTTCGGGGAACGCGTTGTTGGTGCCGGTGGACAGCGCGACGAGCGGTGTCGCGCCACAGTGCGCGGCCACGGCGCGATGCGTGCCGTCGCCGCCGAGCACGACGATCAGCGCGACTTCCATCCGGTGCAGGTACGCGGCACCGGCCTGTGTATCGGCGACGGTATCGGTGATCGGCAGGTCGACGAATTCGACCTCGGGCCAGCGCTCGTGCGGCGCGACCGCGCGATGCGTGTCGATCGCGCGCAGCAGCAGCGTCGCGATGCCCGTGCGGTCGCGCAGCGTCAGCACGCGCTCGACGCCCATCGCGCCGAGGCCGGCCAGCAGGCGCACGATCATGTTCGCCTTCTCCGCCGTCGGAAACACGGAGGCATGCGTCGTGAGGCGGCGGATGTCGCGCCCCGATGCGGGGTTCGCGATCACGCCGACGGTAACGGGCGTCGTCACGGGTTTGTCTCCATCCAGTTGGCCGGCCCCGGCGCATGGGTGTACGCCGCGGCCCTGCCTGTCTCGTCCGCTGCCATCGCCGGGCGGCGGATCTTCATCGTCGACGCGACCGCGCCGACCTGCCCGTGATCTCTGCAAGCGGCGTGCCATCGTGCGTGCGATGACCGTGAAACCCGTGTGCACGCTGGCGCGGCGGGAATGTCGACGCCGCCGGTTCGCTGCCGGAGCCACGGCGTGCGCGGCAATTCCGCCCGTTCGTCTCACCCCGTCGATGCGACGAAACGGCCGCCGCGACGCCGCTGCAAGCGCGCCGTTGCGCCCGCAAACCCCGCGCTGTCGCGGTGCCGCGCGGGCCGCGTCATGCCGGACGATCCGCGCATGCCGCACATGCGTGCGTCTCAGCGACACGAGACAGCGCGCGATACCGGTGAGACGAACGTCTCACGCCCGCCGCGTGCTGCGATGCAATGTGATCCGTCGAACGGGATGTGCTACAAGAACATCGCATTCCCCGCCGTACGGAAACGGAGCCGACCATGCCTTACGCCGTCCCCCAGGCCCAGCACGCCGACCGTGTGCTCGGCGCGCTCGCCGGACGCCTGCCCGCGCCGGCCGAATCCACGCGCCTCGTGTCATCGTGGCAACGGTCGCTCGAGCGCTACCGTCTCGACCCCGCTTCGTCGATCGGCCCGCGCGTGCTGACCGCGGCGGAGCTGCGCGAAGTGCGCGACAAGGAGGAGGCCTTTCTGCGCGCGTCGGGCCAGTGCCTGACGCGGCTGCACGACATGATCCGCGTCGCCGACTACTGCGTGATGCTGACCGACGCGCACGGCGTGACGATCGACTACCGGATCGATCGCGAACGCCGCAACGACTTCCGTCATGCGGGGCTGCACATCGGCTCGTGCTGGTCGGAAAGCGAAGAAGGCACCTGCGGTGTCGCGAACGTGCTGACCGATCTCGCGCCGATCACCGTGCACAAGACCGATCACTTTCGCGCGGCCTTCACGACGCTCACCTGCAGCGCGGCGCCGATCTTCTCGCCGGGCGGCGAGCTGATCGGCGTGCTCGACGCGTCGGCCGTTCAATCGCCCGACGGCCGCGACAGCCAGCGTCTCGTCTATCAGCTCGTGCGGCAGAGCGCGGCACTGATCGAGGACGGCTACTTCGTGCACAGCACCGCGCAGCACTGGATCCTGTTCGGGCATCCGAATCGTCATTACGTCGAAGCGCAACCCGAGTGGCTGATCGCGTTCGACGAATGCGGCAATATCGTCGCCGCGAACCGGCAGGCGCGCGACGCGCTGCCCGCGTTGCGCGAACCGCGCCATATCGACGAGATCTTCGATGCGACCGAGATGCCGCTGCGCGATGCCGCGCGGCTCGATGCGATCGTCGCGCTGCGGCTGCGCGCGACCGGCGCGCCGCTCTATGCGCGGCTGCGCGCGCCGCTACGGCGCACCGGCCGCGAGCCCGGCACGGCCTCGCGCCGCCCGGGCACCACGCAACGCCACGTCGGCGCGCTGACGCCGTTCCTGCACAGCAGTGATGCGCATATCGCGCAACAGGCCGAACTCGCGTTGCGGGTCGCGAGCAAGCGGCTGCCGATTCTCGTGCTCGGCGAGACCGGTGCGGGCAAGGAAGTGTTCGCGCGCGCGATCCACGACGCCGGCGCGCGGCGCGCGCGGCCGTTCGTCGCCGTCAACTGCGGCGCACTGCCGGAAGCATTGATCGAGAGTGAATTGTTCGGTTACGCGGCCGGTGCGTTTACCGGCGCACGCAAGCACGGCGCGCGCGGCAAGATCGCACTCGCCGACGGCGGCACGCTGTTCCTCGACGAAATCGGCGACATGCCGCTCGCGCTGCAGACACGCCTGTTGCGCGTGCTCGCCGATGGCGAGGTCGTGCCGCTCGGCAGCGATACGCCCGTGCGCGTCGATCTCGACGTAATCTGCGCGACGCACCGCGATCTCGCGCGCATGGTGGCCGACGGCACGTTCCGCGAGGATCTGTACTACCGGCTGAGCGGCGCGACGTTCGAACTGCCGCCGCTGCGCGCGCGCGCGGACGTGCGCGACGTGATCGCCACCGTGTTCGCCGAGGAGGCGCAGGCAACCGGCCACGTGCTGACACTCGATGCAACGCTCGCGGAACAGCTCGCCGCGTATCCGTGGCCCGGCAACGTCCGGCAGTTGCGCAACGTGCTGCGCTATGCGTGCGCGGTGTGCGACGCCGCGCGCGTGATGCGACAGGATCTGCCCGCCGATATCGCCGCGCAGCTCGGCGGCGCGTCGATCGGCACCCTGCCTGACGACGAGCGCGGCCGCATCGTCGCGGCGCTCACCGCGCACCGCTGGCGGCCCGACGCCGCCGCGCAGGCGCTCGGCATCTCGCGCGCGACGTTGTACCGGCGCATCGCGAAGCACCGGATCGTCGCGCCGCACCGCGCGTGACGCGCGGGTGCCGACGCGTGCCCCGTCACGCGAGCTGCCCGACCGCGTCATGCGCGTCGTGCGCGTCGTTTTCCTCTGCGGCGGCTTCGTCGAGCCGCGCGAACACCTCACGCGCCGCGAACAGCGCGTTGAGCGCGGCCGGGAAACCCGCGTACACGGACATCTGCATGAACACCTCGACGATCTCGTCGCGCGTGCAGCCCACGTTCAGCGCGGCCTCGATATGCACCTTCAACTGCGGCTGCGCGTTGCCGAGCGCGGCCAGTGCCGAGATCGTCGCGATCTCGCGCGCCTTCAGGTCGAGTTGCGGCCGGCTGTAGATGTCGCCGAAGCCGAACTCGACCAGCAGCCGTGCGAAGTCCGGGGCGATCGGCGCAAGCGCTGCAATCACGCGTTCGCCCACCTCCCCGTCGATTTCCTTCAGTTTGTTCCAGCCGCGCGTGTAGCGGTCTTCAACGAGTCGTTCCATGGTGTTCGTCCTGTTCCGATGGGGAGTGAGAGGGTTTTGCCCGTCGTGCCGCATCACGCTCCTGTGCCTCGTAGTACGCGATCTTGTCGCTGATCACGTCGAGGCTCGCCTGCAGCTCCGCGAGATGCGCGCGCACCGCGTCGCGATGCGTGACCAGCAGGCTGCGCCGCGCACCGAAGGTCGGCTCGCCCTGCGCGCGCAGCGCCGCGAATTCCTGCATCTGCGCGATCGGCATGCCGGTCGCCTTCAGGCGCATCACGAAGGCCAGCCAGTCAAGGTCGGCCGGCGCATAGAGCCGGTGCCCGGCCGCCGTGCGCGAAATCGCACGCAGCAGGCCGGCCTGCTCGTAGTAGCGCAGCGTATGCGTGGACAAGCCGGTCAGCTCGGCGACTTGCCCGATCGTCAGCGGACCGGTGGCGGAAGGTTTGGATACGGTTTTCGACATGGCAGGAACAAGGTTAGGAGTTAGAGTCAACTCTAAGTCAAGCGCTTTTGAACGGCCAGCGCGACGACGACCCACGACACCCTGCGACACCGTAAAGAATGGTCAAAACCGCCGCCCGGCACGGGTTTCGGTCTTTACAGCGCCGCAAGCCTTCAGCAAGATTCGGTCAGCCTGTCTTAAAAAGGGCACGCATTTGTCCTATGCTTAACGGCGACGCCCGGCCAAGTCTCGCCCGCCGTCCGTTGCAACAGCCATTCATCCGTCAGAATCAGAACCAGGGAGCCTTTGCCATGCTGAAAAAGCTGCTGATGCTGTTCGTCGCGCTGTCGCTGTCACTCGCCGCAGGCCTTGCCGCGGCCGTCGAAGTCAACACGGCCGACCAGGCCGCGCTCGAATCCGTGAAGGGTCTCGGGCCGGTGAAGTCGAAGGCGATCATCGACGAACGCACCAAGAACGGCCCGTTCAAGGACGCGGACGATCTCGCGAACCGCGTAAAGGGCCTCGGCACGAAGTCGGTCGGCCATCTCGAGGAAAACGGCCTGACGATCGGCGGCTCGTCGACGCCGCCGAAGGGCGTGAAACTGTCGAAGCCGGCCGCGACGACACCGGCGCCCCCGTCGGCAACGACGTCGGCAGGCACCGCGTCGACGTCCACGACCGCAACGGCCGGTACGACGGCCACTGCGCCGGCACCGGCGGCAAGCGCGCCGGACACGGCGGCGAAACCGGCCAAGACCAAGCGCGCGTCGAAGAAGGAAAAGGCCGCCGCGGCCGCAGCGGCATCCGCCGACACGGGTGCGAGCGCACCGGCCGCCGCGTCGTCGACCAAGGCGACGAAGGGTTCGAAGAAGAAAAACAAGAAGGACAAGGCAGCCTCCGCCGCCGCGGCGTCGGGCGCCTGATGTGCGCCGCGCGCGCGACGGCGTGCGCGCGGCATTCGTTCAACGGGCGTCGTCGTCACGACGCCCTTTTCAGTAAAGGTGAAGCACCATGGGTCTCCTCGACATCGTTGGCGGTCTGCTCGGCGGCCAGGCCGGCGGCAACTCGCAAAGCGCGCTGATCACGACCGCGCTCGAATTCATCAACAACCAGCCGGGCGGCCTGAACGGCCTGATCGAGAAATTCAAGGCCGGCGGCGCCGGCGACATCATCGGCTCGTGGGTCGGCAACGGCGAAAACCAGCCGATCTCGGCAGACACGCTGCAGAACGTGCTCGGCTCCGACGTCGTCGGCTCGCTCGCGAGCAAGGTCGGCATCGATCCGTCGCAGGCTTCGTCGATCCTCGCGCAGGTGCTGCCGCACGTCGTCAACGGCGCGACGCCGAACGGCGAAGTGCCGGCAGGCGGCCAGGTCGATACGTCGAACGTGCTCGGCACGCTCACGCAACTCGCGGGCATGTTCGGCGGCAACAAACAGGGCTGAGCCCGCAACACGCCGGCTGACTGCCCCGGCGGCGGTTTTGGCCGCCCCATAAGCAAACACCCCGCCGAGGCGGGGTGTTTGTTTTTGCGCGCCCGGCGCGAACCGGGCGGGCAGCCGATGGCAGGCGATCAGTGAACGACGCGGTCGAACACGAACTTGCCGTCGTTGACGTCGACCGGGATCACGTCCTTCGGACCGAAACGGCCCGCGAGGATGAGCTTCGCGACCGGGTTCTCGATCTCCTGCTGGATCGCGCGCTTCAGCGGCCGCGCACCGAACAGCGGATCGTAGCCGACCTTGCCGATCTGTTCGAGCGCCGCCGGCGACACGTCGAGCGCCATGTCGAGCTTCGCGAGCCGGTCGTGCAGGCGGGCGAGCTGGATCTTCGCGATCGACTCGATGTTGCTGCGGTCGAGCGCATGGAACACGACGACGTCGTCGATCCGGTTCAGGAACTCGGGGCGGAAATGCTGCTTCACCTCGAGCCACACCGCGTCCTTGATCTCTTCCTGCGGCGCGCCCGTCATCGCCTGGATCACCTGCGAGCCGAGGTTCGACGTCATCACGATCACCGTGTTCTTGAAGTCGACCGTGCGCCCCTGCCCGTCCGTCATGCGGCCGTCGTCGAGCACTTGCAGCAGCACGTTGAACACGTCCGGATGTGCCTTCTCGATCTCGTCGAGCAGGATCACGCTGTACGGCTTGCGGCGCACGGCTTCCGTCAGGTAACCGCCTTCCTCGTAACCGACATAGCCCGGCGGCGCGCCGATCAGCCGCGCGACGCTGTGCTTCTCCATGAACTCGCTCATGTCGATGCGGATCAGGTGCTCTTCCGAATCGAACAGGAACGTCGCCAGCGCCTTGCACAGCTCGGTCTTGCCGACACCCGTCGGGCCGAGGAACAGGAACGAGCCGTACGGACGGTTCGGATCGGCGAGACCCGCGCGCGAACGGCGGATCGCGTCGGCCACCGCGCTGATCGCCTCATCCTGGCCGACCACGCGCTCGTGCAGCTTTTCCTCGATGTGCAGCAGCTTCTCGCGTTCGCCCTGCATCATCCGCGACACCGGAATCCCGGTCGAACGCGACACGACTTCCGCGATTTCCTCGGCACCGACCTGCGTGCGCAGCAGGCGCGGACGCGTCGGGTTGTGCTGCTCCTGCTCTTCGGCCTGCGTGACCTGCTTCAGCTGCGCCTCGAGCTGCGGCAGCTTGCCGTACTGCAGTTCGGCGACCTTCTCCAGCTTGCCGTCGCGCTGCAGACGCGCGATGTCCGCCCGCACCTTCTCGATCTCTTCCTTCAACTGCGCGCTGCCCTGTACCGCGGCCTTCTCGGCGGTCCAGATCTCCTCGAGGTCCGCATATTCGCGGCCGAGGCGCTCGATCTCTTCCTCGATCAGCTGCAGGCGCTTCTGCGATGCTTCGTCCTGCTCCTTCTTCACGGCTTCGCGCTCGATCTTCAGCTGGATCAGCCGGCGGTCGAGCTTGTCCATCTCTTCGGGCTTCGAATCGATTTCCATCTTGATCTTCGAAGCGGCTTCGTCGATCAGGTCGATGGCCTTGTCGGGCAGGAACCGATCGGTGATGTAGCGGTGCGACAGTTCGGCCGCGGCGACGATCGCCGGATCGGTGATGTCGACGCCGTGGTGCAGTTCGTACTTCTCCTGCAGCCCGCGCAGGATCGCGATCGTCGCCTCGACGCTCGGCTCGTCGACGAGCACCTTCTGGAAGCGGCGCTCGAGCGCGGCATCCTTCTCGATGTACTTGCGGTATTCGTCGAGCGTGGTCGCGCCGATGCAGTGCAGCTCGCCGCGCGACAGCGCCGGCTTCAGCATGTTGCCCGCATCCATCGCGCCTTCGGCCTTGCCCGCGCCGACCATCGTGTGGATTTCGTCGATGAAGACGATCGTCTGGCCTTCGTCCTTCGCGATGTCGTTGAGCACCGCCTTCAGGCGCTCCTCGAATTCACCGCGATACTTCGCGCCGGCGAGCAGCGCGGCCATGTCGAGCGACAGCACGCGCTTGCCCTTCAGCGTCTCCGGCACCTCGCCGTTGACGATCCGCTGCGCGAGCCCTTCGACGATCGCGGTCTTGCCGACGCCCGGCTCGCCGATCAGCACCGGGTTGTTCTTGGTGCGGCGCTGCAGGATCTGGATCGAACGGCGGATTTCGTCGTCGCGGCCGATCACCGGATCGAGCTTGCCCGCACGGGCGCGCTCGGTCAGGTCGACCGTGTACTTCTTCAGCGCCTCGCGCTGGCTTTCCGCATCCTGGCTGTGCACCTGCGAGCCGCCGCGCACCGCGGCGATCGCGGCTTCGAGCGACTTGCGCGTGAGGCCGTGCTGGCGCGCGAGCTTGCCGGCTTCGCCCTTGTCGTCGGACACGGCGAGCAGGAACATCTCGCTCGCGATGAACGTGTCGTTGAGCTTCTGCGCTTCCTTGTCGGCCTGGTTCAGCAGCCCGGCCAGCTCGCGGCCGATCTGGATGTCGCCGCCCGTGCCCGTCACTTGCGGCAGGCGCGAGATCGCTTCGTTCAGCGCGCCTTGCAGCGCCTGGATGTGAACACCCGCGCGCGACATCAGCGAGCGGGCGGAGCCGTCCTGCTGCGCGACCAGCGCGGCCAGCACGTGAACGGGTTCGATGTATTGATTGTCGCGGCCGGCCGCAAGGCTTTGCGCGTCAGCGAGTGCTTCCTGGAACTTGGTGGTGAGCTTGTCGATTCTCATTTTGTCGAGACCTCCAATTTTCGATTAACACCAAGGTGAGGATGGTTATGCGGCTTTCAAGCGTAATTCGGGTTGATTCAGCGCAAAAATCGATGGATATCCTCAAAGCGGCCCCGGGACGGGCCGCTGCCGGGTCGCAGGGCGCGGCGCTCGCGTATCAGTCGGCCGTCGACGGCGGCTCGACGGACACGGGCGCGTCTTCCGGCAGCGGCGCGGCGGGATGCACGCGCACGACCGGGCGAATGCCGAGCAGCGCCATGAGCGGCGCAGCGGGTTCGACCAGTTCACCGAGCGTGTGACGGTCGAGTTCGGCGAAGAACGCGTCACGCGCGGCCGCCAGTACGCCCTTCAGGCGACACTGCGGCTCGATCACGCAGCCGCGCGACTCACCTTCGGCCGAAAAGCAGCCGACCAGCGCGAAATCGCTCTCGGTTGCGCGCACGACCTGGCCGACGGTCAGTTGCAGCGATTCGGGGAACAGCCTCAGCCCGCCATTGCGGCCGCGAACGGTGTCGACCCATCCCAGCTCGCCAAGCTGCTGCACGACTTTCATCAGATGGTTCTTCGAGATGCCGTAGGCGTCCGAGATCTCCTGGATCGTCGCGAGTCCCTCGCCGCGCACGGCAAGGTAAAGCATCACGCGCAGCGAATAGTCGGTGTAGTCGGTGAGTCTCATGGGTGAATACGGAAGAGATCGATCGTGTCCCATTTACGTGAGCCGGGCCGATCGGGATGCGCACGGGGCCGGTCGACAGCCCTGTTCCGCGGCCCCGGGTTGCCGGGATGGCGCGCGCGCAATAAGATGCGTGACATCTACACGTTTTTCAGGGGTCGTTGGTCGCTATTTTGCGTCAAAATCCGGCCGGCGTCCTGCCCGATGCCGGCGCCGCCGCCCCGTCGTTGTCTGTCTCTCCCGGCCCTTTTTGCCATGACCGTCCTGCCCGCCTCGCCCGAACCCGCACCGGCCCGCCCTCGCGACGCCGAGCCGACCGAAGAAAACATCCGCGATCTCGTCTACGCGTTCTACGACCGCGTGCGCACCGATCCGCTGCTCGGGCCCGTGTTCGACGCAAGGCTGGCCGGCCGCTGGGACGACCACCTGCCGAAGATGGTCACGTTCTGGTCGAGCCTCGTGCTCGGCACCAAGGGCTATCGCGGCAACGTGCAACAGGCGCACCAGCCGCTCGGCGGGATCGAGCCGGCCCATTTCAGCCGCTGGCTGTCGCTGTTCCTGAAGACCGTCGAGGCGCGCTACGCACCGCCCGCGGCGATCCGCTTCATGGAGCCGGCGCTGCGGATCGCACAGAGCCTGCAGTTGAGCCGCTTCGGCTGGGATTACCGGATTCCGCCCGAGCAGCAGGCGCTGCTCGACGCGATCGCACCGCGCCGCCGCGGCGGGGACGACGGGGGCGACGATCCGCACGCGTTGCCGTCGCGTGCCCGCGGCGAGCCGTTTCCGGCGAAGATCATCGGGCGCAGCGGCGATCCGGACGCGTAACGGGTTGCCGTCACGGGTTGCCGTCGCGCGCGGCGCTTGCATGCATGCGGCACCTTGCCGCACGATGCCGCCGCCGCGCTCAGCGTCGTGTATTGCCCGATTCGATCCCCCAGCGCGCGAGCGCGGCATCGTCGGTACTGCGCGCGTCGACCCAGCGCTCGCCGTCCGGCGTGGTTTCCTTCTTCCAGAACGGCGCTTCGGTCTTCAGGTAGTCCATCACGAACTCGCACGACGCGAACGCGTCGCCGCGGTGCGACGCAACCGTGGCGACCATCACGATCTGGTCGAGCGGCAGGAGCCTGCCGACGCGATGCACGATCGCGACGTCGATGCCCGGCCAGCGCCGGCCGGCCTCGGCCGCAATCTTCTCGAGCGCCTTCTCGGTCATCCCCGGATAGTGCTCGAGTTCCATCGCGGCAACCGCATCACCTTCGTTCAGATCGCGCACCGTGCCGACGAAGCACGCGACCGCGCCGATCTTCGGGTTGCGCGCACGCAATGCCGCGACCTCGGCGTTCAGGTCGAAGTCGTCGGTCTGGATTCGTACCGTTGCCATTGCCGGTGCCTCAACCGCCCGTCACCGGCGGAAAGAACGCCACTTCGCAGCCTTCGGTGAGCCGCGTATCGGGATCGGTCATCTCGTGATTGCACGCCATGCGCAGCGCGCGTCCTTCCGCGAGCGTCTCGGCCCATGCCCCGCCGCGCACGCGCAGCCACGCGCGCACGTCGCCCACGGTCGTGACGCTGTCCGGCACGTCGGCCTGCTCGTCGGCCACACCGAGTGCCTCGCGTACGCTTGCAAAAAATTTCAGCTGAATCTTCATGGTTCGGGAAGCCGTCGCGTTACGACAGCAGTTCGGAAAACGGAATGAAACGCACTGTCTCGCCGGCGCTGATCGCGTGCTGCGGCGGATTGTCGATCAGGCCGTCGCCCCACACCGTCGACGTCAGCACCGCCGAACTCTGGTTCGCGAACAGGTCGAGGCCGCCGGCCGCGTTCACGCGGGCACGCAGGAATTCGTTGCGGCGGTCGCCCTTGCGTTGCGAGAAGTCGGCACGCAGCGACAGCGCGCGTGGCGCAACGTCGCGCACGCCGGACAGGCGCAGCAGGAACGGCCGCACGAACAGCAGGAACGTGACGAAACTCGACACCGGGTTACCGGGCAGCCCGATGAAGTGCGCATCGGGGCGATCGTCGCCGCGGCGCACCGCGCCGTAGGCAAGCGGCTTGCCGGGCTTCATCGCGATCTGCCACAGCGCGAGCCGCCCTTCGGCCTCGACGGCCGGCTTCACGTGATCCTCGTCGCCGACCGACACGCCGCCGCTCGTCAGGATCACGTCGTGATCGCGCGCGGCCGCGCGCAGCGTGTCGCGCGTCGCGGCGAGCGAATCGGGCACGATCCCGTAGTCGGTCACGTGGCAGCCGAGCCGCTCCAGCAGCCCGCGCAGCGTGAAGCGGTTCGAGTTGTAGATCGCGCCGGGCTTCAGCGGCTCGCCCGGCATCGTCAGTTCGTCGCCGGTGAAGAACACCGCGACGCGAACCCGCCGCGCGACCGGCAACTGCGCGCAGCCGACCGATGCGGCAAGACCGAGCGCCTGCGGCGTGAGCCGCGTGCCGGCCGGCAGGATCACCGAGCCCTGCCGGATATCCGCGCCCTGCGCGGTGATCCATTCACCGGCCTTCGGCGTGTGCAGGATCTCGACCGCATCGCCGTCGGCCGACGCCTGCTCCTGCATCACGACAGCGTCGGCGCCGGGCGGCACCGTCGCGCCGGTGAAGATCCGCGCGGCCGTGCCGGCAACGAGCGGCGCGGCCGGATGGCCCGCCGGAATGCGCTGCGACACCGGCAAACGCCGCTCGCCATGCAGCAGGTCGGCGACGCGCACCGCATAGCCGTCCATCGCGCTCGTATGCATCGGCGGCACGTCGAGCGGCGAGCTCACGTCGGCCGCCAGCACGCGGCCGAGCGCATCGAGCGTGGCGACGGTTTCGACGCCGGGCAACGGCTTCGCGGCATCGAGCAGCGCGGCGAGCGCCTCGGCGGTCGACAGCATCGGCGCGCGCGGCGCCGCGGGATTCGGGTTCGACATCGATGGAATCGGGGATCGTTGGATGCAATACGTCATTGTAGCGACGCCGTCGCGCGGGCGCGCGATATGGCGGACATGCGGAAACTGTGATTCGCGCGAACGCGCGGGTCTGGCACTTGTTTCACGCGCGATGCCGGTTTGACCGCAGCCGCGCGGCGCGGCACCGCCAAACGAAACGGCCGGAACCCCGATCCGTTCGACGAATCGGCATTCCGGCCGTCCTGCGCTGCCGGGCCCGCGGCCCGGCCACGCGTCATGCGCCCGTATGGGCGGCGATGAAGTCCTTCACCTGCTGCGCGTCGGCCTTCACGACCTCGAAACGCTGCGGCAGCGCCTCGAGCCCGTCGAATGCGGCCGGACGCTCGGCCTCGCGATCGAGCGCCTCGCGAATCGTCTCGCCGAACTTGATCGGCTGAGCGGTCTCGAGCACGACCATCGGCACGCCCGCGTCGAGGTGCTCGCGCGCGACCTTCACGCCGTCGGCCGTGTGCGTATCGATCATCGTGTCGTAACGCGAGAACACGTCGCGGATCGTCGCGATGCGGTCCGTGTGGCTGCTGCGGCCCGACACGAAACCGAACTCGGCGACCCGTGCGAAATCGCCGCTCGCCGCGAGATCGAAGCCGCCTTTCTCCTCGACGTCGCGGAACAGCTGCATCACGCGCGCCGGATCGCGGCCGAGCAGGTCGAACACGAAGCGCTCGAAGTTCGATGCCTTCGAGATGTCCATGCTCGGGCTGCTCGTGTGATAGGTGTTCTCGGCGCTGCGCACGCGATACGCGCCCGTGCGGAAGAACTCGTCGAGCACGTCGTTCTCGTTGGTCGCGACCACGAGCTTCGCGATCGGCAGGCCCATCATCCGCGCGATGTGGCCCGCGCAGACGTTGCCGAAGTTGCCCGACGGCACCGTGAACGACACGCGCTCGTCGTTGGACTGCGTCGCCGCGAAGTAGCCCTTGAAGTAGTACACGACCTGCGCGACGACGCGCGCCCAGTTGATCGAGTTGACCGTGCCGATCTTCTGCTGCGCCTTGAACGCGTGATCGTTCGACACCGCCTTCACGATGTCCTGGCAGTCGTCGAACACGCCCTCGACCGCGAGGTTGAAGATGTTCGGATCCTGCAGGCTGAACATCTGGGCCGTCTGGAACGCGCTCATCTTCTTGTGCGGCGACAGCATGAACACGCGCACGCCGGCCTTGCCGCGCATCGCGTATTCGGCCGCGCTGCCCGTGTCGCCGGACGTCGCGCCGAGAATGTTCAGCGTCTGCCCGTGCTTCGCGAGCGTGTACTCGAACAGGCTGCCGAGCAGCTGCATTGCCATGTCCTTGAACGCGAGCGTCGGGCCGTTCGACAGTTCCAGCAGCGACAGCGCCGCGCCGTTCTCGGTGCCGAGCGTCTTCAGCGGCGTGATGTCGGACGCGTTCTCGCCATGGCGCGTGTTGCGGTACACGTCGGCCGTGTACGTGCGGCGCGTGATCGCGCGCAGGTCGTCGGCCGGCACGTCGTCGCAGAACTTCGACAGGATCTCGAACGCGAGATCCGCATACGGCAGCGTGCGCCAGCGCGCGAGCTCGTCGGCCGACACCTTCGGATATTCGGACGGCAGGTACAGCCCGCCGTCCTTCGCGAGGCCGCCGAGCAGGATGTCGGAGAACGTGTGGCGCTCGCCGATGCCGGCGCCGCGCGTGGAGATGTAGTTCATGTCGCCTTCCGTCCTCAGTTCAGCGCTTCCATGCGCAGCTTCGTTACCTTCGAGACCACCGTCGAGAGGCTCTCGATCTGCGCGATCGCCGCGTTGACGTTCTTCTCGACCGTCTCGTGCGTGATCAGGATGATGTCGGTCTCGCCGTTCGCGCCGTCGATCTGCTCGGATTCCTTCTGCAGCAGCGCGTCGATCGAGATGCCCGACGCGGCGAGGATGCGCGTGATGTCGGCCAGCACGCCCGTCTGGTCGGCGACGCGCAGGCGCAGGTAGTAGCCGCTCGTCACTTCCTCGATCGGCAGGATCGGCGTGTTCGACAGGCTGTCCGGCTGGAACGCGAGATGCGGCACGCGATGCTCCGGGTCCGCCGTGTGCAGGCGCGTGACGTCGACGAGATCCGCGACCACGGCCGACGCGGTCGGCTCCGCGCCCGCGCCCTTGCCGTAATACAGCGTCGTGCCGACCGCGTCGCCGTGCACGACGACCGCGTTCATCGCGCCCTCGACGTTCGCGAGCAGGCGCTTTTCCGGGATCAGCGTCGGGTGCACGCGCAGCTCGATGCCGTTTGCGGCGCGGCGCGCGATGCCGAGCAGCTTGATCCGGTAGCCGAGCTCTTCCGCGTAGCGGATGTCGGTCGCGTCGAGCTTGCTGATGCCTTCGACGTATGCGCGGTCGAACTGCACCGGCACGCCGAACGCGATCGCGCTCATGATCGTCGCCTTGTGCGCGGCGTCGACGCCTTCGATGTCGAAGGTCGGATCGGCTTCCGCGTAGCCGAGCTCCTGCGCGGCCTTCAGCGCGGTCGCGAAGTCGAGCCCGCGATCGCGCATTTCCGACAGGATGTAGTTGGTCGTGCCGTTGATGATGCCCGCGATGTACTGGATGCGGTTCGCGGTCAGGCCTTCGCGCAGCGCCTTGATGATCGGGATGCCGCCGGCGACGGCCGCTTCGAACGCGACCATCACGCCCTTCGCGCGCGCAGCCTCGAAGATCTCGGTGCCGTGCACCGCAAGCAGCGCCTTGTTGGCCGTCACGACATGCTTGCCGTTCGCGATCGCGCGCAGCACGAGGTCGCGCGCGATGCCCGTGCCGCCGATCATCTCGGCGACGATCGCGATCGACGGATCATCGACGACCGCGTTGAAATCGTCGGTGATCTGCGCGGCGCCGGCGTCGCCGCCGAGCGCAGCCAGCGCCTTGGCAGGGTTGCGCACCGCAATGCGCGTCACCTCGATGCCGCGCCCCGCGCGTCGCTTGATTTCTTCCTGGTTGCGGCCCAGCACCGTGAAGGTGCCGCTGCCCACCGTGCCGAAGCCCAACAGGCCAACTTTGATCGGTTCCATGCTGCGTGTGATCGATGAGTAAGAAGTAGTGAGTACCGTGTGGCCCTGCCGCTCAGGCCGAATGGCGCTTGCGGTAGCCGTCGAGGAAGCGTGCGATCCGGTTGATCGAATCGGTCAGGTCGTCGAGGTTCGGCAGGAAGACCACGCGGAAGTGGTCCGGCGTCGTCCAGTTGAAGCCCGTGCCCTGCACGAGCAGTACGCGCTCCTCGAGCAACAGGTCGAGAATGAACTGCTGGTCGTTCTGGATCGGATAAAGCTTCGGGTCGAGGCGCGGGAACATGTACAGCGCGGCCTGCGGCTTCACGCAGGTCACGCCCGGGATCGACGTGAGCATGTCGTACGCGAGTTCGCGCTGCTTGTACAGGCGCCCGCTCGGCACGATCAGCTCGTTGATGCTCTGGTAGCCGCCGAGCGCCGTCTGGATCGCGAACTGCCCGGGCACATTCGCGCACAGGCGCATCGACGACAGGATGCCGAGCCCCTCGAGGTAATCCTTCGCGCGCCGGCGGTTGTCGCCGCCGAGGCCCGACACGGCCATCCAGCCCGCGCGGTAGCCGCACGAGCGATAGCTCTTCGACAGGCTGTTGAACGTGACGGTGATCACGTCCTCCGACAGCGAACCCAGCGCCGTGTGCTCGAGGCCGTCGTAGACGATCTTGTCGTACACCTCGTCGGCGAACACGATCAGCCCGTGCTGGCGCGCGATCTCGAGCAGTTCGAGCAGCAATTCGTCCGAATAAAGCGCGCCCGTCGGGTTGTTCGGGTTGATCACGACGATCGCCTTCGTGTTCGGCGTGATCTTGCGGCGGATGTCGTCGAGATCGGGCATCCATGCGTTCTGCTCGTCGCAGATGTAATGCACCGGCGTGCCGCCCGACAGGCTGACCGCCGCCGTCCACAGCGGGTAGTCGGGCGCGGGCAGCAGCACTTCGTCGCCGTCGTTCAGGAGCGCCTGGGTCGCCATCACGATCAGCTCGGACGCGCCGTTGCCGATGTAGATGTCGTCGAGGCCGACGCCCACGACGCCCTTTTCCTGCGTGTAGTGCATCACCGCCTTGCGCGCCGAGAACACGCCCTTCGAATCCGAATAGCCGGACGACGTCGGCAGGTTGCGGATCATGTCCTGGATGATCTCGTCCGGCGCATCGAAACCGAACGGCGCGAGGTTGCCGATGTTCAGCTTGATGATGCGGTGGCCTTCTTCCTCGAGGCGCTTCGCGTGCTCGAGCACCGGGCCACGGATGTCGTAGCAGACGTTGAGCAGCTTGTTCGACTTCTGAATCGGTTTCACGACGACACGGTTCCTGGGTTGGCCTTGCGGCCGGGGGGACGGGATCAAAACTGGAAAGCGGCCGGTCTGTGCGCGCTGTCTAGACTGGGGAAAAGCGGGCGGTCGGGCGCGGCTTGTGGCGACGCGCGACGCAAGTGGCGCCCGGGGGCGACCAAAAAGTTATAATTTAGCGGATTTTGGCCGACTTTCGCAATGCACCATAGCCGCGCCGGGCCCACGCCGTCAGGCGTCCCGCGTGCCCGGGCAAGCGAAACCGGCCTTCCGGGCCCCCTGTGGCCCTGCAACACATTCCCCTTCGGAACCGCGGAATACCGACTTGAAACTGCACCAGGACGCGAGCGGCGCGCTCAACACCGTCACCGGCTACGGCCCCGATTATGTCGACGTCAATCTCGAACGCCATGAAACGAGCGTCATCGTGCTGCCCGGCGCGCCGGTCCAGACGTGGCCCGTGTCGTCATTCGACGCGCTCGCGCCCGAGCATTTCGCGATGCTGCTCGAGCCGACGCCCGAACTCGTCATCTTCGGCAGCGGCGCACGGCTGCGCTTCCCGCACCCGCGGCTCGTCGCGGCACTCACGGCCAAGCGGATCGGCGTCGAGACGATGGATTTCCAGGCGGCCTGCCGCACCTACAACATCCTGATGGCCGAAGGCCGCAAAGTCGCCGCCGCGCTCTTAATTGAACGTTAATCCGCGATGCGGTAAAACTCGGGCCGGCGCAGCGGGTCGATCCCCCGGATCGGCCCGGGCAGGCCGCCCGCCCCCGGCGCAACCCGCCGGCGGCCCGTCACAACAACCAACAGGCTGAAAATCCATGAACGATACGCCGTCGAGGCTACCGCTCAACCGCATCACGCTCGTCCTCCTCGTCGTCGCGCTCGCGATCGTCTGGTTCGCGCCGCTCGGGCTGCGCCACCTGATCCCGAGCGACGAAGGCCGCTACGCGGAAATGGCGCGCGAGATGTTCGTCACCGGCGACTGGATCACGCCGCGCTACAACGGCTACAAGTATTTCGAGAAGCCGCCGCTGCAGACCTGGCTGAACGCGCTCACGTTCGCGTGGTTCGGCATCGGCGAATGGCAGGCGCGCCTCTACACGGCCGTCGCGAGCTTCGCCGGCGTGCTGCTGGTCGGCTTCACGGGCGCGCGCCTGTTCAACCCGCTGTCGGGCTTCCTCGCCGCCGTCGTGCTCGCGGCGTCGCCGTACTGGAACCTGATGGGCCACTTCAACGCGCTCGACATGGGCCTTGCGTTCTGGATGGCGCTGTCGCTGTGCTCGCTGCTGCTCGCGCAACGGCCCGGGCTGCGCCCGGCCGCGGCACGCGACTGGATGTGGGCGTGCTGGGCCGCGATGGCGTTCGCGGTGCTGTCGAAGGGCCTCGTCGGCCTGATCCTGCCCGGCGCTGTGCTCGTGCTCTATACGTTGATCGCGCGCGACTGGGCGCTCTGGAAGCGCCTGTACCTGGTGAGCGGCCTCGTGATCTTCTTCGCGATCGTCACGCCGTGGTTCGTGCTCGTCCAGCAGCGCAACCCCGAGTTCTTCAACTTCTTCTTCATCGTCCAGCAGTTTCGCCGGTACCTGACCCCGGAACAGAACCGTCCGGGCCCGCTCTACTACTTCGTGCCCGTGCTGCTGGTCGGCTTCCTGCCGTGGCTGTCGGTTGCGTGGCAGAGCATCCGCCATGCGCTGCGGATGCCGCGCCAGCCGAACGGCTTCTCGCCGATGCTCGTGCTGCTGATCTGGAGCGCATTCATCTTCCTGTTCTTCAGCGCGTCGCATTCGAAGCTGATCTCGTACGTGCTGCCGGTCGCGCCGGCGCTCGCGCTGATCATCGGCGCGTACCTGCCGCTGATGACCGCCGACCGGTTCCGCCGCCACCTGCTCGGCTACCTCGTGTTCTTCGTCGCCGCGGCGTTCGGGATCATCTTCCTCGCATACCAGGGCGATGCCCGCACGCCGAACGCGCTGTACCGCGCGTTCCAGATGTGGCTGTATGCGGGCCTCGCGGTCGCCGCCGCGCTGACGCTCGGGGCCGCCTGGCTGAACCGCCGCACGGGCGTCGCCGCCGCGCTTGCCGCGTTCGGCGCCGCGTGGCTCGCCTTCGGCACGATCGGCGGCACCGGGCACGACGAGTTCGGCCGCTACAGCTCGGGCGCGCTGCTCGCGCCGACGGTGCGCGCCGAGCTGGCGAAACTGCCGCCCGACACGCCGTTCTACTCGATCGAGATGCTCGATCACACGTTCCCGTTCTACATGGGCCATACGACGATCATGGTCCAGCGCCAGGACGAGCTCGCGTTCGGCATCTCGATGGAGCCCAACAAGTGGATTCCGACCGTCGACGAATGGATCACGCGCTGGAAGCAGGAAACCCATGCGCTCGCGATCATGCCGCCCGGCCAGTACGACGCCCTGGTCAAGCAAGGCGTGCCGATGCGCGTGGTCGCGCGCGACAACCGTCGCGTGATCGTCGAGAAACCGCAATCGTAAGGACGCCCATCGCATGAATCCCGTTTCGCTCGTCTGCATCGTCACCGGCGTGATGCTCAACGCCGTTGCGCAACTGCTGCTGAAGGCCGGCGTCAACGCCGTCGGGCACTTCGAGTTCAGCCGCGCGAACATCATCCCGGTCGGGCTGAAGATCGCCACCCAACTGCCGATCATCGGCGGCCTCGGCTGCTACGTGCTGAGCGTCGTGGTCTGGATCCTCGGGCTGTCGCGGGTCGACGTGTCGATCGCGTACCCGATGCTGTCGCTCGGCTACGTCGTCAACGCGTTCGCGGCCTGGTACCTGTTCGGCGAGGTGCTGTCGATCCAGCGGCTCGTCGGCATCGGCATCATCCTGATCGGCGTGCTGGTGCTCGCGCGAAGCTGAGCACGCTCCGCCGCGTTAAGCGTCCGCCTACAAAAAATCACGGTGCGTTTCCGCCAACCGGTGTTTAATGCCGGTTTCGGCCGGGATCGCCCGACCCTTTTATTACACGCCATTACAGGCCAAAGCGTACATGAGCCAGACTACCGCTCCGTTTCTGCCGTTCACCCGCCCCGAGATCGATGAGGAAACCATCCAGGGCGTCGTCGAAGTGCTGCGTTCGGGCTGGATCACCACCGGCCCGCAAAGCCAGAAATTCGAAGCGGCGCTGTCCGAATACTGCGGCGGCCGTCCGGTCCGCGCGTTCAACTCGGGCACCTGCACGCTCGAGATCGGCCTGCGCATCGCGGGCGTCGGCCCCGGCGACGAGGTGATCACGACGCCGGCGTCGTGGGTCTCGACCAGCAACGTGATCCTCGAGACGGGCGCGACGCCCGTGTTCGCCGACATCGATCCCGTCACGCGCAACATCGACCTCGACAAGCTCGAGCAGGCGATCACGCCGCGCACGAAGGCGATCATCCCCGTGTTCCTGTCCGGCCTGCCGGTCGACATGGACCGCCTGTACGCGATCGCGCGCGCGCACAAGCTGCGCGTGATCGAGGACGCCGCGCAGGCGTTCGGCTCGACGTGGAACGGCAAGCGCATCGGCGCGATCGGCGACATCGTGTCGTTCAGCTTCCACGCGAACAAGAACCTCACGACGATCGAAGGCGGCGCGCTCGTGCTGAACAACGAGGAAGAAGCGACGCTCGCGCAGAAATACCGGCTGCAGGGCATCACGCGCACCGGCTTCGACGGGATGGACTGCGACGTGCTCGGCGGCAAGTACAACCTGACCGACGTCGCCGCGCGTGTCGGCCTCGGCCAGCTGCCGCACATCGAACGCTTCACCGCGCAGCGCCGCGCGCTCGCCCGCGCGTATTTCGACGCATTCGACGGCAGCGCGGCCGTGAAGCTCGGCGTCGGCCTGCCGGTCGCCGAATTCGAGAACGGCAACTGGCACATGTTCCTGATCACGCTGCCGCTTGAGCGGCTGACGATCACCCGCGCCGAGTTCATGGCGCAGATGAAGGAACGCGGCATCGGCACGGGCATCCACTACCCGGCGATCCATCTTTTCACGCTGTACCGTGCGCGCGGCTTCAAGGAGGGCATGTTCCCCCACGCCGAACGGTACGGCGCGTCGACCGTCACGCTGCCGCTCTTCACGCAGATGACGGAAGGCGATGTGCGTCGCGTGGTCGACGCCATCAACCAGATTTGCGAACAATACGGAAATTAAGCGTACATGAGTCACCTTGAAGCACGCGCCGGGCATCCGGGCGCCGGGCACCTGGACGCAGGCCGTCCCGAAGTATCGGTCATCATCCCCGTGTACAACGAGGAAGACGGCCTCGCCGCGCTGTTCGCGCGGCTGTATCCGGCGCTCGACGCACTCGACACGTCATACGAAGTGATCCTGATCAACGACGGCAGCCGCGACCGCTCGGCCGCGATGCTCGCCGATCAGTTCCACGTACGTCCCGACACGACGCGCATCGTGCTGCTCAACGGCAACTACGGCCAGCACATGGCGATCCTCGCCGGCTTCGCGCAATCGCGCGGCGAGATCGTCATCACGCTCGACGCCGACCTGCAGAACCCGCCCGAGGAAATCGCCAAGCTGATCGCGAAGATGCGCGAGGGCTACGACTACGTCGGCTCGATCCGCAAGCAGCGCCAGGACAGCCTGTGGCGGCGCAAGGCGTCGCAGATGATGAACCGGCTGCGCGAGCGCATCACGCGCATCAAGATGACCGACCAGGGCTGCATGCTGCGCGCGTACAGCCGCCGCATCATCGATACGATCAACGTATGCGGCGAAGTCAACACGTTCATCCCCGCGCTCGCCTATACGTTCGCGCAGAAGCCGACCGAGATCGAGGTCGCGCACGAGGAGCGCTTCGCCGGCGAATCGAAGTACTCGCTGTACAGCCTGATCCGGCTGAACTTCGACCTCGTGACGGGCTTCTCGGTCGTGCCGCTGCAGTGGCTGTCGTTCATCGGCGTGATCCTGTCGCTCGGCTCCGCCGCGCTGTTCGTGCTGCTGCTCGTGCGACGCTTCATCGTCGGCGCGGAAGTGCAAGGCGTGTTCACGCTGTTCGCGATCACGTTCTTCCTGCTCGGCGTGATCATCTTCGCGCTCGGCCTGCTCGGCGAGTACGTCGGACGCATCTACCAGCAGGTGCGCGCGCGGCCGCGCTACCTGATCCAGGCCGTGCTCGAGCAGCACGACGGCGTGCCGCCGGTGCCGGCCGGCACGAACCGCACGGGAGCCGGGCAATGAAACCGCGCGCAGTCGTCTTCGCGTATCACAACGTCGGCGTGCGCTGCCTGCAGGTGCTGCTCGCGCGCGGCGTCGACGTCGCACTCGTCGTCACGCACGAGGACAACCCGAACGAGAACATCTGGTTCGGCAGCGTCGCATCGGTCGCCGCCGAGCACGGGATCCCGGTCGTCACGCCGGCCGATCCCGCCGATCCGGCGCTGCGCCGCGCGGTGTCCGACGCGCAGCCCGATTTCATCTTCTCGTTCTACTACCGGCACATGCTGCCGGTGGACCTGCTCGCGATCGCGCCGCGCGGCGCGTACAACATGCACGGTTCGCTGCTGCCGAAATACCGGGGTCGGGTACCGACCAACTGGGCCGTGCTGAACGGCGAGACCGAAACCGGCGCAACGCTGCACGAGATGGCCGCGAAGCCCGACGCGGGCGCGATCATCGCCCAGACCGCGGTGCCGATCCTGCCGGACGACACGGCCGCGCAGGTGTTCGACAAGGTCACGGTGGCCGCCGAGCAGACGCTCTGGCGCGTACTGCCCGCGCTGCTCGCGGGCGAGGCGCCGCACCTGCCGAACGACCTCGCGACCGGCAGCTACTACGGCGGGCGCAAGCCCGAGGACGGCCGCGTCGACTGGTCGAAGCCGGCCGCGCAGGTCTACAACCTGGTGCGCGCGGTCGCGCCCCCGTATCCGGGCGCGTTCACGGACGTCGACGGCACGCGTTTCGTGATCGCGCGCGCGCGCCTCGCGGCGCCCGGCAGCGCGGCAGCGGCCGCCGCGGCAGATTTGCCGCCCGGCCTGCACGTAAGCGATAATGCGCTATTCGGCGTCTGCGGCGACAGCCGCGCCCTATCCATTCTCGAGCTGTGGCAGCAGCGCGACGGCAGCGAAACCGTCGTGACGCCCGCGGAATTCGCGCAGTTCATTCATTCTTCCCGTCATTCATGAAAGCAAAAAAAGTCCTGATCCTGGGTGTGAACGGCTTCATCGGCCATCACCTGTCGAAGCGCATTCTTGAAACCACCGATTGGGAAGTGTTCGGCATGGACATGCAGACCGACCGGCTGGGCGACCTCGTCAACCACGAGCGGATGCATTTCTTCGAAGGCGACATCACGATCAACAAGGAGTGGGTCGAGTATCACGTGAAGAAGTGCGACGTGATCCTGCCGCTCGTCGCGATCGCGACGCCCGCCACCTACGTCCAGCAGCCGCTGCGCGTGTTCGAACTCGACTTCGAGGCGAACCTGCCGATCGTGCGTTCGGCCGTCAAGTACGGCAAGCACCTCGTGTTCCCGTCGACCTCCGAGGTCTACGGCATGTGCTCGGACGAGCAGTTCGACCCGGATGCATCGGCCCTCACCTACGGCCCGATCAACAAGCCGCGCTGGATCTACGCGTGCTCGAAGCAGCTGATGGACCGCGTGATCTGGGGCTACGGGATGGAAGGCCTGAACTTCACGCTGTTCCGTCCGTTCAACTGGATCGGCCCGGGCCTCGACTCGATCTACACGCCGAAGGAAGGCAGCTCGCGCGTCGTCACGCAGTTCCTCGGCCACATCGTGCGCGGCGAGAACATCAGCCTCGTCGACGGCGGCTCGCAGAAGCGCGCATTCACCGACATCGGCGACGGCATCAGCGCGCTGATGAAGATCATCGAGAACAAGGACGGCGTCGCGTCGGGCAAGATCTACAACATCGGGAATCCGAAGAACAACTTCTCGGTTCGCGAACTCGCGCACAAGATGCTCGAACTGGCGGCGGAATTCCCCGAATACGCCGATTCGGCCAAGCAGGTGAAGCTCGTCGAGACGACGTCCGGCGCGTACTACGGCAACGGCTACCAGGACGTGCAGAACCGTGTGCCGAAGATCGACAACACGATGCAGGAGCTCGGCTGGGCACCGCAGGCGACGTTCGACGACGCGCTGCGCAACATCTTCGAAGCGTATCGCGGCCACGTCGCCGACGCGCGCGCGCTCGTCGAGCAGCAAGGCTGAGCGGGACGTTCGCTTGGCTCGCATCGTCCTCAAGATCGACGTCGACACGCTGCGCGGCACGCGCGAAGGCGTGCCGAACCTCGCGCGCATCTTCGACCGCTTCAGTGCGCGCGCGACCTTCCTCTTCAGCCTCGGGCCCGATCACACGGGCTGGGCGCTGCGGCGCGTGTTCCGCCCCGGCTTCCTGAAGAAGGTGTCGCGCACGTCGGTGGTCGAACACTACGGCGTGAAGCAGCTGATGTACGGCGTGCTGCTGCCGGGCCCCGACATCGGCCGCCGCGCGATCGCCGACATGCGCGCGATTCACGAGGCCGGCTTCGAATGCGGGATCCACACGTGGGATCACGTGTACTGGCAAGACAACGTCCGTGCGCGCGATCGCGACTGGACCGCGCGTGAAATGCAGAAGAGTCACGCGCGCTTCATCGAGATCTTCGGCGCGCCGCCCGTCACGCACGGCGCGGCCGGCTGGCAGATGAACGATTCCGCGTTCGAGCAGATCGACGCATGGGGGATGCGCTACGCATCCGACGGCCGCGGCCATTCGCCGTACCTGCCCGTCGTCGACGGCCGCACGCTGTCGCACGTGCAGATGCCGACCACGCTGCCGACGCTCGACGAAGTGCTCGG
This sequence comes from Burkholderia sp. AU4i, assembly GCF_000466765.1. Classification (NCBI taxonomy): domain Bacteria; kingdom Pseudomonadati; phylum Pseudomonadota; class Betaproteobacteria; order Burkholderiales; family Burkholderiaceae; genus Burkholderia; species Burkholderia sp. AU4i. The sequence continues at coordinate 39,817 of NZ_ASSI01000010.1, forward strand.
CATCGACGGCGTCGACACGCACAACGTCGCCGCGCACATCCTCAAGTTCACCGAAACCAATCCGCACGACCAGGTGTTCACGCTGCATGCGGAACTGGAAGGCCAGAAGCTCGCGCCCGTGTTCGAGCAACTGCTCGCCGGCTGGCGCGCGCAAGGCCACACGTTTGCGACGATGGGCGACTACCACGCGACGCTGGACCGCGACTCGCTGCCATCGTACCCTGTCACGTGGGGCGAAATTCCCGGCCGCTCCGGCGAACTGATCGTCCAGCCCGACTGAGTTCGCGCGCGCCGGCGTCGCCCGCGCCGCCCATGCGGCGCGCTGCCGCGACGCCCCGCCGAACTGCGCCGCCGCAGCGGCGCCTTTCCATAACAACAGGAGAAACACGTGTCCGTCGAAGTTGACCGTCAAGTTCCCGATTTCACCGCACCGGCCACGGGCGGCGACATTTCGCTGTCCGGCCTGAAGGGCAAGAAACTCGTGCTGTACTTCTATCCGAAGGACAACACGCCGGGCTGCACGACCGAAGGGCTGCAGTTCCGCGATCTCTATCCGAAGTTCAAGAAAGCCGGTGCGGAAGTCATCGGCGTGTCGCGCGACAGCCTGCGCTCGCATGACAATTTCAAGGCAAAGCTCGAACTGCCGTTCCCGCTGATTTCCGATGCCGACGAAGCGCTGTGCGCGCTGTTCGATGTCATCAAGATGAAGAAAATGTATGGGAAGGAAGTGCGCGGAATCGAGCGCTCGACGTTCCTGATCGACGCCGACGGCGTGCTTCGCCAGGCATGGCGCGGCATCAAGGTACCGGGTCATGTGGACGACGTGCTAAGTGCTGTACAAGCGCTTTGAGGCGCGTTATATTGGGCCGCAATGAATGCCAGTTCGCCCCATATTTCTCGTAGCTGCGCCGGTGCCTGTTGCAATGCTTCACGGCACCTGACGCGCATCACGACGGCATCAGCCGAGCCGCATGTCCCTGTCGACGGGGCAGCGGCTTTTTTTATGGAACGCGCGCCGGCCCTCCCCGGTCCGGCCTTTACCGCATCGAGGAGCTGATCGACACTTAGGCGAACCGGCTAGACGAAATTCCTGTGCGCCACCGCGCGCAAACTGCATGCATCTACGTCACGCAGGATGCGATCAGCGGCGCACGCCATGCGACACGATTCCTCCCGAGGGACACCATGCCTTTGCCTACTCCCCCCAGCAAGCTCGGCAGCCTGCTGCCGCCCGACGAATACAAGGCGAAAGCGCGGCCCGCGAAAGCCGCGAAGAAATCCGCCGAAGGGGACGCATCCACAGCCGGTGACTACGGTCCGGCGAGCGTGGCCCAACCGATGATCGAAGCCGCGAACACGGCCGCGCCGCTGCGCGCCGTCGCGTCTTCGGCGCAGGAAACCGCGAGCGCACCCGCACGCGGTCGCAAGACCAGACAGACGGCCGCACTGTTGCAGCCGATGCCGGCACCCGCCGAACCCGCGGCGCCGGTCGTCGCGCGCAACGACAAGCCGGCCGCCGGCAAACCGGCCGCGGCTCCCGCGCGCGACACGGGCGCCGCGACGAAATCGCGCAGCCGCAAGGCCGCCGAAGCCGAACAGCAGAAACTGTTCGTGCTCGACACCAACGTGCTGATGCACGACCCGAGCAGCCTCTTCCGCTTCGAGGAACACGACGTCTATCTGCCGATGATGACGCTCGAGGAACTCGACAACCACAAGAAGGGGATGTCCGAAGTCGCGCGCAACGCACGCCAGGTCAGCCGCACGCTCGACGCGCTGGTCGCCGACGCGGGCCCGATCACGGCCGGCATTCCGCTGTCGCGCCTCGGCAGCCGCGAGGCGGTCGGCCGCCTGTACTTCCAGACGAAGCTCACCGACATCGCGCCCGTCGAAGGCCTGCCCGAAGGCAAGGCCGACAACCAGATCCTCGGCGTCGTGCGCGCGCTGCAGCGCGACCGGCCGGACCGCCAGGTCGTGCTGGTGTCGAAAGACATCAACATGCGGATCAAGGCGCATGCGCTCGGCCTGCCCGCTGAAGACTACTTCAACGACCAGGTGCTCGAGGATTCGGATCTCCTGTACAACGGCGTGCGTGAGCTGCCGCAGGATTTCTGGACCAAGCATGCGAAGGGCATGGAGAGCTGGCAGGACACGAAGACGGGCACCACGTACTACCGCGTGACGGGCCCGCTCGTCGCGTCGATGCTCGTCAACGAGTTCGTCTATCTCGAGCCGCAGAACGGCGAGCCGACGTTCCATGCGATCGTCCGCGAACTGAACGGCAAGACGGCGCTGCTGCAGACGCTGCGCGACTACAGCCACCACAAGAACAACGTGTGGGGCATCACCGCGCGCAATCGCGAGCAGAATTTCGCGCTGAACCTGCTGATGAACCCGGAGATCGACTTCGTCACGCTGCTCGGCCAGGCCGGTACCGGCAAGACGCTCGTCGCGCTCGCGGCCGGCCTCGCGCAGGTGCTCGACGACAAACGCTACAACGAGATCATCGTGACGCGCGCGACCGTGCCCGTCGGCGAGGACATCGGTTTCCTGCCCGGCACCGAGGAAGAGAAGATGCAGCCGTGGATGGGTGCCTTCGACGACAACCTCGAAGTACTGCAGAAGACCGACGACGCCGCCGGCGAATGGGGGCGTGCCGCGACGCAGGAACTGATCCGTTCGCGCCTGAAGGTGAAGAGCATGAACTTCATGCGCGGCCGCACGTTCGTCGACAAGTACCTGATCATCGACGAGGCGCAGAACCTGACGCCGAAGCAGATGAAGACGCTCGTCACGCGTGCGGGCCCGGGCACGAAGATCGTGTGCCTCGGCAACATCGCGCAGATCGACACGCCTTACCTGACCGAAGGCAGCTCGGGGCTCACGTATGTCGTCGACCGCTTCAAGGGCTGGGGCCACAGCGGCCACGTGACGCTCGCGCGCGGCGAACGCTCGCGACTCGCCGACTACGCGTCGGACATCCTGTAACGCGACAGGCCGGCCCGTCGGCCGGCCGTCGACGCATCGCGGCGCTCCGTTTCCGGAGCGCCGTTTTTATTTTTGGGGTCTGAAACGTTGGTCATGCATCGTTACGCAACAGCTGCACTTACGCGCGAAACTTCAAGTAAATTCTCAGGAACGGTTGATTAAGTCCCGCCGGAACGTCTACCATCGGGTCTGTCTGTTGTCATACGATTCGCGAGCGTCCCGCGCTCGCCCGCCTTGCCATGCTTCGAATCTGGGTTCCCGTTGCTGTCGTTTCACTGCTTGCGGCCTGCTCCAGCGTGCCGCCGCAGTCGGCATCGCGCCCCGCGTCGGGCATGAGGATCACGACGCCGCGCGCATTCCCCGCTCCCGCCAATTTCCCGAAGTTCGTCGATCACAGCGTCGGCCAGGAAGAAATTTCGATCCAGGCGATGAGCCTCGTCGGCGTCCCGTATCGCTGGGGTGGCAACACGCCGACGAGCGGCTTCGACTGCAGCGGGCTCGTGCGCTACGTGATCGGCCGCGCAGCCGACGTGAACCTGCCGCGCACGACCGCCGACATGAGCGGCCGCGGCGTATCGGTCGAGCCCGACCAGATCGCGCCGGGCGACCTGATCTTCTTCAACACGACCGGACGGCCGCATTCGCACGTCGGCATCTACGTCGGCAAGCTGCGCTTCGTCAACGCACCGTCGACGGGCGGCACCGTGCGGCTCGACTACCTGACGAACCCGTACTGGGCCAAGCGTTTCGACGGCATTCGCCGCGTCGCGCCGCCGCGCGGGGCACCGACGCCGTTCGATGCGCCGACCTACGAGGCGAAGCGCGACGAGCCGCGCAATTCGCCGGCGGTCGCGGCTGCTCCGGTGGTCGTGACGGCTGCCACCGCGCCGCGGCAACCTGCGACTGCGTCGTCGCAAGCGAGAGCGGCGCAGGTGCAGGCGCCCGCCCCGACCACGCCGGTCGTGACGACGGCCGCAGTTGCACCAGCAGCACCGGCCGCCGATCCGTACGAACCGCCGCCCTCGCGGATGCAGACGGCCCAGCAGCAGGCCACGTCGATGAATGACGAGGTGACCGCGACGACGGCCAATGCCGCACCCGCCGCCACGGCGGAAGCCGGCACGCAGATTCCGACGACCGCACTGACGGCCGCCCAGGCCGCCGCCTTCGATGCCGAACCGCCGCCCGCCACCGCGTCGATGCCTCCACGCAGCACCGAGCCCGTGCAGGTGTGGCGTGCGTCGACGCAATCCGCGCCCGTCAGTCCGCGCACGAGTACGGCAGACGATCCGATCGCGCGGTTCGCGAACGGCAGTTACTGACCGGTCGCTCGACCTTCGACCGCCGCGAGGTTGGCGGCATCCGCCGCCCTCCACCTCGCCGCCCCCTTCCGCCGCCCCAATAGAAAATGCGCCGCAGCCTTTCGGCTTGCGGCGCATTTCATGTCCGTTCGACAGTGCGGTCGATCAGAAGATCTGATGGCCGAGCCACCATCCACCGGCCGCGAACAGCGCGGCTGCGGGCAGCGTCAGCACCCACGCCCATACGATGTTGCCGGCGACACCCCAGCGCACGGCCGACAGCTTCTGTGTCGCACCGACACCGACGATCGCGCCGGTGATCGTATGCGTGGTCGATACGGGAATGCCGAGGAACGACGCGATGAACAGCGTGATCGCCCCGCCGCTTTCCGCGCAGAAACCGCCGACCGGCTTGAGCTTCGTGATCTTCTGGCCCATCGTGCGCACGATGCGCCAGCCGCCGAACAGCGTGCCGAGGCCCATCGACAGGTAGCACGCGCCGATCACCCACGCGGGCGGCGCATCGGCGGTGGCCGATGCGTAGCCGCTCGCGATCAGCAGCATCCAGATGATGCCGATCGTCTTCTGTGCGTCGTTGCCGCCGTGGCCGAGGCTGTACAAGCCGGCCGACAGCAGCTGCAGCCGGCGGAAGCGCCGGTCGACCTTGCTGGGCGCGGTTCGGAAATACAGCCACGACACGCCGAGCATGAACAGCGAACCGAGGATGAAACCGAGCAGCGGCGAAATGAAGATGAACGCAACCGTCTTCAGCAGCCCGTCGATGTTCAGCGAGCCCCAGCCCGACTTCGCGAGCGCGGCGCCGACGAGGCCGCCGATCAGTGCGTGCGACGAGCTCGACGGAATCCCGTAGTACCAGGTGATCACGTTCCAGCCGATCGCGCCGACCAGCGCGCCGAATATGACGTAGTGGTCGACGATCTCGGGGTCGATCGTGCCTTTGCCGACGGTCTGCGCGACTTTAAGGTGGAAGATGAAATACGCGATCACGTTGAACGCGGCCGCGAATACGACGGCCTGCTGGGGCTTCAGCACCCCGGTCGACACGACGGTGGCGATCGAGTTCGCCGCGTCGTGAAAGCCGTTCATGAAGTCGAATACGAGCGCGACGAGAACGAGCGTCGCGACCATCCAGAGGGCGAGTTGTATCGAATGCATCGTGGTCCGCTCAGGCGTTTTCCAGCACGATGCCTTCGATGATGTTCGCGACGTCCTCGCACTTGTCGGTGATCTCTTCGAGCAGCTCGTAGATCGCCTTCAGCTTGATGAGCGTCTTCACGTCGTCTTCCTCGCGGAACAGCTTCGACATCGCCGCGCGCAGCACGCGATCGGCCTCCGATTCCCAGCGGTCGATCTCCTCGCACTGCTTGAGGATCTGCGCCGACTGCTTCATGTCGGACAGCAACCCGACCGCCTGCTGCACGTGCTGGGCGGACTGCGTGACGATGTGCGCGAGCTGGCTCGCCTCGGACGTGACGGACTGCACGTCGTACAGCGACACGGCGGTCGCGACGTCTTCCATCAGGTCGAGGATGTCGTCCATCGTCGTGATCAGCTTGTGGATCTCGTCGCGATCGAGCGGCGTGATGAAAGTCTTGTGCAGCAGATCGATCGCCTCGTGCGTGAGCTTGTCAGCGGCCTTCTCGGCAATTTGCACGTTTTGCTTGTGAATCTCGGCGTCGGCGAGATTGTCGATCAGCAGTTCGAGCTCGCGGCCACCGGAAACGATGTGCTTCGCGTGCGCGTTGAAGAGTTCAAAGAACTTGCCCTCGGTGGGCATGAATCGACCGAACATGGGATTCCTGAGAGATTGTCAAACTACTGTCACGAAAACGGGCGACATTGTACCGTTTTCGGTCGCGCCGCGACGCGCGCACATGCGCGCACCGGGATTGGATACAACGTTTGGCGATTTAGGACTTTACAATCGGCGTTACTCGCCGTAGAACGTCTGCGCTCCCGCAAAGTTGTCGAACTTCGTGTATTGCCCCAGGAACGTGAGCCGAACGGGGCCGATCGGGCCGTTACGCTGCTTGCCGATGATGATCTCGGCCGTGCCCTTGTCGGGGCTGTCCGGGTTGTAAACTTCGTCGCGGTAAATGAACAGGATCACGTCCGCATCCTGTTCGATTGCGCCCGATTCGCGCAAATCGGACATCACCGGACGCTTGTTCGGGCGCTGTTCGAGGCCGCGGTTCAACTGCGACAGCGCGATCACCGGCACGTCGAGTTCCTTCGCGAGACTCTTCAGCGATCGCGAGATTTCCGAGATTTCGGTCGCCCGGTTCTCGCCCTGCGACGAACCCGACATCAGCTGCAGGTAGTCGACGATGATCAGCCCGAGCTTGCCGCACTGCCGCGCCAGGCGCCGCGCGCGCGAGCGCAATTCCATCGGGTTCAGGCCGCCCGTCTCGTCGATGAAGAGCTGCGCCTCGCTCATCTTCTGCACCGCGTGCGTCAGCTTCGGCCAATCCTCGTCCGTCAGGCGCCCGGTACGCATCCGGTGCTGGTCGAGCCGGCCGATCGAGCCGAGCATACGCATCACGAGCTGGGTGCCCGGCATTTCCATCGAGAACACCGCGACCGGCAGCCCGTACTCGACCGCGACGTATTCGCCGATGTTCATCGAAAAGGCGGTCTTACCCATCGACGGTCGCCCCGCGACGATGATCAGTTCGCCGCCGTGCATCCCGGAGGTCATCCGGTCGAGGTCGACGAAGCCCGTCGGCGTACCCGTGACGTCGCTCGGGTTCGCGGTGTGATACAGCGTGTCGATGCGCTCGACGACCTGCGTGAGCAGCGGGCCGATCTCGAGGAAGCCCTGGTTGCCGCGCGCGCCCTCTTCGGCGATCGAGAACACCTTCGATTCGGCCTCGTCGAGCAGCTGACGGACTTCCTTGCCCTGCGGGTTGAACGCATCGGCCGAGATTTCGTCGGCAACCGACACGAGCCGGCGCAGCACCGCACGGTCGCGCACGATTTCCGCATAACGGCGGATGTTCGCGGCGCTCGGCGTGTTCTGCGCGAGGGCATTCAGGTACGCGAGGCCGCCGACGTCGTCGGCCTTGCCGGACGTGGTCAGCGCTTCGTACACGGTCACGACGTCGGCCGGGCGCGTCGACGCGATCAGCCGGCCGATGTGCTCGTAGATGATCCGGTGATCGTAGCGGTAGAAATCGCCCTGAGACAGGAAGTCGGCAATCCGGTCCCATGCCGCGTTGTCGAGCAACAGGCCGCCGAGCACCGACTGTTCGGCTTCGACCGAATGCGGCGGGACTTTCAGCGATTCGATTTGGGGATCTTGCGGCGCGTTCATGGGTTGGGATTATCGCGAATAGATCGCAGCAGCGCTACCGCTCCGGCGATCGGGCAATAAAAAAGGCAGGCCCCGGTTGCCCGGGCGCCTGCCCTTGTCCGGACGACGGAAGCCGCCCGGAAAGCTTGCGTACGCTTACGCGTGGTCGCCGATCACGTTGATCGTGACGTCGACGACGACGTCCGTGTGCAGCGCGACCTGGACGTTGTGCTCGCCGATCATCTTCAGCGGGCCTTCCGGCATGCGAACTTGCAGCTTCTCGACTTCGAAACCTGCCTTCTTCAGCAGTTCCGCGACGTCGCCGTTCGTGACCGAGCCGAACAGACGGCCGTCAACGCCCGACTTCTGCGTGATTTCGAACGACTGGCCGTTCAGCTTCTCGCCGACTGCCTGCGATGCTGCCAGCTTTTCAGCGGCGATCTTTTCGAGTTCAGCGCGGCGCACTTCGAATTCGGCGATCGCTTCCTTCGTTGCACGGCGAGCCTTGCGGTTCGGGATCAGGAAGTTGCGAGCGTAACCGTCCTTGACCTTGACGATGTCGCCCAGGTTGCCCAGATTGGCGACTTTTTCCAACAGAATGATTTGCATTCGAATTCTCCTTATGGCGTCGCCGAGTTACGCCTTGTGCTGATCGGTGTACGGCAGCAGCGCGAGGAAACGCGCACGCTTGATTGCCGTGTCGAGCTGACGCTGATAGTGCGCCTTCGTACCCGTCAGACGCGCCGGCGTGATCTTGCCGTTTTCGCCGATGAAGTCCTTCAGCGTTTCCGTGTCCTTGTAGTCGATCTGCTCGACGCCTGCGGCCGTGAAACGGCAGAACTTCTTGCGCTTGAAGAGCGGGTTTTGTTGCTGACGACGCTTGTCGAATTTCTTACCAGTCGGGCGGGGCATGATTTCAGTCCTTTCCAATGTCCTGCAATGCTGTGATGTGAAACACCAAGGTTCTCGCGTTGCGGCTTTTCTTTGCCAGGAAGCCCGTGAACAGCGTTTCGACGCCCATTTCACGGCTTTCCAGCCTGCCGCTCGCCTCACCGGCCGCCACCGCCTCGATCGTCATTTCGACCTGACGGGGAATGCCTGCTTCGACGACTTCCGTGCGGTGATGCAATGTGGCGCTTGCGATCGGAACACCTGCCGGCGTATATCGCACCGGTGCGCGTTCGACGACGCTCGCCGTCAATTGCAACCTGTTCACGTGAGTGGCGCGCTCCTTGATGGCTTAATGAATGACGAACTTAAGCCTGCGCTTCGGTCGGCTGAGCTGCAGCCGCCTTCTTGGCTTCTTCGCGCTGAACTTCCTTCATCATCGGCGACGGGCCGGTTTCGGCCTTCTTCATCTTGACGATGAGGTGGCGCAGCACGGCGTCGTTGAACTTGAACGCGTGTTCGAGTTCGTCGAGCGTCGTCTGGTCGCACTCGATGTTCATGCAGACGTAGTGAGCCTTCGCGAGTTTCTCGATCATGTAGGCCAGTTGGCGACGGCCCCAGTCTTCGACACGGTGGATCTGACCGCCGTGCGACGTGATCGTGGTCTTGTAACGCTCGATCATCGCGGGCACTTGCTCGCTCTGATCGGGGTGCACGATGAATACGATTTCGTAATGACGCATTACACACTCCTTGTGGATTAAAGCCACCCGGGCGTCTGAACCGGTGTGGCAAGTGAGAAGCCGAAGATTCTAACCCGGATACGGGGCGCATGCAAGACCAATCGACGATCGGCGTGCGGATTCGGCCATGTTTTCAAAGACTTGAAGGGGCGAGGCCGGGCAGCCGGGCCGTTCTTCGGCCTTTTCCCCGGTCAGGGTCGGAGCGCAAGCGTGCGGCGGGCCCGCAGCCCGCCGTCGCGACGTCACTCGCTGCGCGTGCCGGCCAGCCGCGCGTCGAGCGCGGTCCTGAACGCCGCAAGTGCCGACGGCTCGGCGTCGGTCACGGCCCACCACGTCATCCCGGCCGCATCCCAGCGGTCGAGCGCATAACCCTGCGACACGGTCGAGTACGGCGCCCCCGGCCCTTCCCCGGCCGGCCGCACATAGACGTCGATCACGTGCTGCCGGTAACGGTACACCAGCACCGCGACACGGCGGCGCCCGACGTAGTCGAGCCGGCCGCCGACCAGCGCGAAGCCGTTCGCCGCGAGATCCTCGACCGGCGGCGCATAGTCGAGCCGGCCGTTGAACCACGGCTTGACCGTGTGCCGGTCGGTCGAGATCACGTCGATGTCGCGCGCCGACAGGTCGGCACGCACGTGGCTCGACACGAGTTCGTCGACCGTGCGGTCGGTGTCGGCGTGGCGCGCGGACACCACCATCCCGCCCGCCGCGGCAAGCGCCACCAGCAGCGCGACGCCCCAGCCGAGGCCGGGCAATGCCGCGACGCGCGGCCCGGTGCCGGCCGT
>NZ_ASSI01000011.1:0-1183 GCF_000466765.1 Burkholderia sp. AU4i
CAACTGCTCGAGGATGGCCGGGTTCTCGAGCGTGGACGTGTCCTGCGTGATCGCTTCGCCCTTGGCGAGCGAACGCAGCAGGCGCCGCATGATCTTGCCCGAGCGCGTCTTCGGCAGGTTGTCGCCGAAGCGGATGTCCTTCGGCTTCGCGATCGGCCCGATCTGCTTGCCGACCCAGTCGCGCAGCGTCTTCGCGAGCGCCGCGGCCTCCTCGCCTTCCGGACGCGAACGCTTGAGCACCACGAACGCGACCACCGCCTCGCCCGTCGTGTCGTCAGGACGGCCGACCACGGCCGCCTCGGCCACCAGCTCGTGCGAGACCAGCGCCGATTCGATCTCCATCGTGCCGAGCCGGTGGCCCGACACGTTCAGCACGTCGTCGATCCGGCCCATGATCGTGAAGTAGCCGGTGTCCTTGTCGCGCACGGTGCCGTCGCCGGCGAGGTACAGCGTGCCGCCGAGTTCTTCCGGGTAGTAGCTCTTCCTGAAGCGCTCCGGGTCGCCCCAGATCGTGCGGATCATCGCGGGCCACGGGCGCTTGACGACGAGAATGCCGCCTTGCCCGTTCGGCACGTCCTGGCCGGTTTCGTCGACCACCGCGGCCATGATGCCCGGCAGCGGCAGCGTGCACGAACCGGGCACGGTCGGCGTCGCGCCCGGCAGCGGCGTGATCATGTGGCCGCCTGTCTCGGTCTGCCACCACGTATCGACGATCGGGCAGCGCTCTTGGCCGACGTGCTTGTGATACCACATCCACGCTTCCGGATTGATCGGCTCGCCGACCGTGCCGATGATGCGCAGGCTCGACAGGTCGTAGCTCTTCGGATGCACCTTGTCGTCGGCCTCGGCGGCCTTGATCAGCGAACGGATCGCGGTCGGCGCGGTGTAGAACACGCTGACCTTGTGGTCGCCGATCATCTTCCAGAAGCGGCCGGCGTCCGGGTAGGTTGGCACGCCCTCGAACACGACCTGCGTGCCGCCGCAGGCGAGCGGGCCGTACGTGATGTACGTGTGGCCGGTGACCCAGCCGATGTCGGCCGTGCACCAGAACACGTCGGTGGGCTTCCAGTCGAAGGTCCACTTCATCGTCTGCGCGGCCCACAGCAGGTAGCCGCCGGTGCTGTGCTGCACACCCTTCGGCTTGCCGGTCGAGCCCGACGTATACAGGATGAACAGCGGATGC